>DATFXS010000222.1:0-19081 GCA_035315605.1 Polyangia bacterium | reverse complement strand
GCCCGCGGAAGTTCACGTCGACGGACAGCGAAGTGATGGCGTTGGCGCCGACGCCCGACGGGATGTTGTAGTTGCAGACGATGTGGTCCGGCCCCGAGAGCTCGACGTAATCGAGCCACATGTCCGTCGTGCCGGACAGCTCCGCGGTCGCGAGCGTCGCGACCGATTCGCCTCCCCCGATCGTGCCGCTCGCCAGCGCGTTGCATGCCATCGTGAACGTCGTGCCGCCGCCGCCGGTCCCGCCGGCGCCCGTCGTTCCGCCCGCGCCGGTCGTTCCGCCCGCGCCGGTCGTGCCACCCGCGCCGGTCGTCCCGCCCGCGCCGGTCGTGCCGCCGCTGCCGGTCGTGCCGCCCGTGCCGCCGGTGCCGCCGCTGCCCCCGCAGGCGCCGCTGGAGAGCGACAGCGTCGATGATCCGCCCGCCGACAGCGTCACCGACGAGATCGGCTGGCCCGCGTAGAATTCGTTGCTGCCGCCACACGCCCCCGTCACCGGCACGGTCGCCGCGTTCGCGACCCGCACCGTGATGTTGTTGGCGGTGGGATCGATGGTGCCCGAAGCGCCGGACGCGTTGTACTGCATCCGGTTGGCGACGCGCTGGCCCAGGTCCTCCATCGCCGGCGAGATCAGCGGCGTCGTCACCCGATCGCTGTATTTCTTGAAGGTCGCGTTCAGCAGTTGCCCGAGCAGGCTGTCCTGACCGGACTGATAGATGCGCAGGTCCGGCTGGTGAAACATCCACGGATCGTTCTCACCCTTGAGCAGGTACTGCACCAGGACGTCGCTCTCCTTGTCGAGGATCTCCGAGAACGCCAGGTCGCGCCCCCAGAACGAGCGGTAGATGTCGTTGTACTCCGCCATCCACTGGTCGGGCGTCGAGACGTTGTAGAAGAGGTTGGTCGGCCGGCGCGGGACCATCAAGATCTCCGGCCGCAGCGGGTTGTAGATGCCCGCGTTGGGCGTCGGGTTGTCGTCCCCCGGGACCGACGAGTCGCAGACGATCCAGCGGATGCCGACGTTGAACATCGCCTGCATCACCGCGGAGGTGGTGAGCCCCGTGTAGCCGGGCGGCACCAGGTTCGCCGACGAGAACGGCCGCAGCCCGAACTGGTTGGCGACACTGATGTTGTTGTTGAACTCCGTCGTCGCGAAGCTCTGCGTCTGTCCGTCGAGGTCCGAGTGGTCGAACGTGTGGCTGATGAAATTGAAGTTGCTGGCGAGGCTCTGCACGGTGGTCGTCAGCCCGTCGCCGCTGCTCGCCCCCTGGCCGTTGAATGCCCAGTGGAAGCGCATGCCGCCCGTGACCGTCTGGGATCGCTTCCCGTTCTGGTAGGTGAGCGCGGCCTGCACGTCGCTGCCGCTCATCCGGAAGGTGCCGCCCGTGTAGATGTCGTCTGGAAGAAACAGGTCGTCGATCTGGACGCCGATGTACGCGTGCCGTTCGCCCAGGAAAACGCCGCGCGTGGCCCAGCTGACCACGCCGTGCATGAGCTGCAGCGTATGGACGAGGCTGTCCGACTGGGCGAACGTCAGCGACAGCGCTTCGCGCCCATCGCCGTAGGCGCGCGTCGCGGCCAGGATGCGCCCGCTCGAGTCGGTCAGCAGCGGCACCGTGCTGGCGTCCAGCGCCGTGGCCCGGTAGGCGAAGGCGCCGCTGATCAGCACGCCGTTCGCACAATTGACGTAGGGAAAGACCCCCTGGCCGGCGGTCGTGCACGACGTCGCGAGCGGCGTCGCCGAGGTGTCCTGCGACACCGACCCCGAATAGCCATAACCGGCGTCAGGCGACGTGTAGAGCGACGCGCGCCGCACCTGGAACGCCGCCTCGTAGTTGGCGAGCGTCTGGAACTCGGCCGCCGTGAAGGCGCTGCCACCGCCCGAAAGCGGCAGCTGGCCGCGCGTGAGGATGATGGCGTTGTACTTGCCGTGAGTGCTGGACGACATCAGATCCGACGACGCCAGCGCCGATCGCTGGCTGGCGATGAACTCGTCGAACGGCGTCCCCAGGTAGCCGAGCGCCTGTTCGATCGCCCCGAGCTCGGATTCGCTGCCGTCGGCCGCGATCACCAGGACGCGCGCATCGATCAGCGTGCCCGCCGCCAGCGGCGCCGCCGCCGTCAGCGGCGAGTGATCGATCTGCACGTCGGGCAGCGGCCCGGTGTGCGCCGGCGCCGGCTGCACCGGCCCGCGCGACACCTGGTTCGCGGGAGCGCGGCGAGGCGCATCGTCGCCGCACCCGACTACCAGCGCGGCCGCCGCCAGCACGCCCGCTCCCGCCCCGATCCCGCCCGTGATCCGACGTCCCGACCAACCCATCGCCCACCTCCACCTTGACCCCGAGAAACATGGACAAAGGTAGTGGCCGGGCGATGGCCCGCCATCAGGAGGCGGCCCCGAATGGCCCGCCGGCGCGGATTTGTCACAGACAGGTCGGGCGAGCGGCTAGCCGAGCGTCGCGTCGACGGTGATGGTGGCGACCGACGCCAGCGCCTTGGAGACCGGGCAGTTCGCCTTCGAGAAGGCGACCTTCTCGTCGAACGTCTTCTGATCCACCCCCGGTACCACCGCGCGGGTGACCAGCTCGATCTTGGTGATCGTGGGCCCGTCACCGAGGTGAACCGTTGCCGTCGTGTCGATGCTGGTCGGCGGCTTGCCGGCGCTGGTCAGCTGCGCCGCGAGGAACATCGAGAAACAGCCGGCGTGCGCGGCGCCGACCAGCTCCTCGGGGTTGGTCCCTTTCTTGTCGCCCTCGAACCGCGACACGAAGGTGAACGGCGCCTCGAAGAAGCCGTTGCCGCCCTTCATCGATCCCGAGCCTTCCTTCAGGGTCCCTTTCCACTGTGCGCTCGCCTTTGCAATTGCCATCTCGCTCCTCCTTTGTGCGTTCGGGTGCACATCGTAGTCATCCGCCCAAGATCGGCTACGAAAATCGGCCACGAAAATCTACGGCCACTGCTCGTCGCACTGGTCTTCGACGTCCGCGCCGGACCGGTAGACGGTGTGCCAGGTCGACTGCGCGCGGTCGGTGACGTTGGCCAGGCCGGCGGCGGCCGCGGTGGTCGTGTCGAAGCGGAACGTGTTGGTGGCGGCGTCGATCGACGCCGTGAAGGACCCGATGTTGCTGGCGACGCCGCCCATGACCGCAAGCAGATCGTCACTGGTCTGCGAGAGGATGTCGGCGGTCGTGACGGGTGTGGCGTTGATCATCGCGAAGTGCTGGATGGCGGCGCGCAGATCGACCGCGCCGTCGCGATCCGAATCGATGTCGATCCCCCAGCGGTACTCGAGGAAGTTGGCGGGGACCGCCGACTGGTTGAACGTCAACGGCGACAGCTGTTCCACCTGCAGCGTCCACCACAGCATGTTCCCGTTGCGCCCGAAGTCGCCGCCGACGATGTGCGCGAACGGCGGGCACCCCTGGTCGGCGGCGCAACCGGCGCCGCCGGCGAGGGCCAGCAGAAAGATGGCGAGGTTTCGAGCGCGGCTTTTCATGTTGCGGGTGGAGCTTAGCTCAGCGCCTCTCCGCGCCGTGTAACTCCAATCGGGCGGATCACTTGCGGGCGCCCGTGGGAGTACTCACTTGACCTGACTGTCCCGACTTCCGGACAAGGCGTCCTGGTCTGGTTTCCCGGCGCCGAGCGCGTGCAAGGTTTTCGAATCTCGGTGTCACGCTGTGCTCGGAAAGTCCGATCCCCACATCGCCCGGATGGTCGTGCCGATCTTTCAGCCAGGTCATTCCAAGTGGGATTGGCAATACATCGTCCAGTAGCGGCGCCCGGACTTCATCGATCACGCTTCGCGGGGACTGGATCGTCGCCCGGACTTCCTGGCGGACTACATCCGTACGACCTTCGAAGGCGATCTCGAGCTTTACGTCCGGAAGGACGCGGTGGGGAAGCTCCACGATCCGACGCTCAGGTTCGAAGCGATCGTGCCGTCGCAGGACGACAGGAACTGAGCGACCGGTCGCGAGCGAGCGTCTACTTGAGCGCGAGCGGCCCGGCCCAGTCGACGAACGTGCTCGGGAACACGCCCAGCAGCACGACCGCGATCGCGGTCAGCAGAAGACCTGCGCGCATCGTGGCGCCGTCGGTCGGCGCGAGCGGCCGCATTGGATCGTAGAAGTACATCGCGACGACGATCCGCAGGTAGTAGTAGACGCTGACGACGCTGTTGAGCACGGCGATCACGACCAGCCAGTACAGCTGCGGCGACTCCATCGCCGCCTTGAACAGGTAGAACTTCCCGAAGAAGCCGCCCGTCGGCGGCACCCCGCCGAGCGACAGCAGGAAGATCGTCATCGCGAGCGCCACGCCCGGCCGTTCGGCCGCGATCCCCTTCCAGTCGTCGACGAACAGGCGCTCGTCCTTGCGGTTGCCGATCCAGGCGACGACGCCGAACGCGCCCAGCGTCGTGAACGTGTAGGTGATCAGGTAGAAGAGCACCGCGGGCTTGGCGCTGGCGACGCCGAGGCCGCTCGCGACCACGCCGATCAGAAGGTAGCCGGCGTGCCCGATCGACGAATACGCCAGCATCCGCTTGACGTTCTCCTGCCGGACCGCGGCCAGGTTGCCGACCGTCATCGTGATCAGGGCGCCGAGCGCCAGCACGTTGGCCCAGCCCGTCACGTCGAATACCAGCACCGGGCTGGCGAACGCCGTCCCGAGCAGGCGGACGATGGCGCCGAACGCGGCGGCCTTCACGCCCGCCGCCATGAACCCCGTGACCGGCGTGGGCGCGCCCTCGTACGCGTCGGGCGCCCACATGTGGAACGGAACGGCGGCGACCTTGAAGGCCAGCGCGACCAGGATGAAATACTCGCCCAGGAAGAACAGCGGCGCCTTGGTGGCGGCGTTCACCTTTTCGGCGATCCCGGCATAGGACATCTGGCCGCCCGTCGTGCCGTAGACCAGCGCGATGCCGTAGACCAGGAACCCGGTCGCGAACGCGCCCATCAGGAAGTACTTCATCGCGCCTTCCGAGCTGCGCAGGCTCTTGCGCCAGCAGCCGGTCAGCACGTACGCCGCCAGCGACATCGTCTCGATGCCGATCAGCAGCGACACCATGTGCGTCGCGTGCGCGACCATCACCATGCCGGCCGCCCCGAACAGCACCAGCGCGTAGAACTCGCCGAATTCGAAGCCCTGCTCGCGCAGGTAAGGCGGCGCGAACAGCAGCGTCAGCAGCGACGCGATGATGAACGCGCCGTCGAGGTACAGCGACATCCGATCGACGACCAGCATGCCGTCGAAATGCGACGTCGGTTCGGCGGCGTCGGGCCACTGCACCACGACCGCGACCAGCGCGGCGACGCAGGCGGCGACGCCAATCCACGCCAGCCCGGCGCGGCTCTGCCCCTTCACGAACGTCTCGGCGAGCAGGATGACGCAGCCCATGCCGATCAGGATCAGCATCGGCGTGTACGCGAACAGCTGGGACGAATCGAAGCTCATTGCACCACCCCTCCAGGTGGGAGGGCCGGCGGCGGCGCAGGGGCCGGGCCCGGCGCGGCGGCGGCCGGTGCCGGCGCGGCCGGTGCCGCGGGCGCGGCCGGCCCCGTCGCCGCGGCCGGCAAAGCCGGGTAGACGTGGGCCGGCGCATCGGGCGCGCGGCGCGCCTCGGTCAACCGATCGCGGTAACCGGTGATGAACGCGTCCACCGACTTCTCGGAGCGCGACAGGATCGGCTGCGGCGCCAGGCCGAGCACCAGCGCGGCGACGACCACGATGCCGAAGACCCACGTCTCACGCCCGTGGATATCCTTGACGGTCTTGTTCTCCGGCTTGTCGAGCGGCCCGAACATCAGCTTCTGGTACATGGTCAGCAGGTACATCGCCGCGAGGATGACGGCGAAGGCCGAGAGGGCGCCCATCAGCTTCGGGTACGGGAAGTAGCCCACCATCCCGGTGGCCGCCCAGGTCTTGTTCGCCGTGAACGTCCCGATGAGGACCAAGAACTCGCCGATGAATCCGCACAGCCCGGGCAGCCCGACGGACGCCAGCACGATCACCAGGAAGCAGGCCGCGAAGATCGGCGTCTGCTTCCAGAGCCCGCCGAAGTCGGACAGGATGCGGGTGTGGCGCCGGTCGTAAAGCAGACCGACCGCGAGGAACAGCCCACCGGTCGAGACGCCGTGGGCGAGCATCTGGTACAGCGCCCCCTGCACGCCCTGCGGATTCAAGGTCAGGATGCCGAGGACCACGAAGCCGAGGTGCGACACCGACGAGTACGCCACCAGCTTCTTGGCGTCGTTCTGCACGTAGGCCATCAGCGCGCCGTAGATGATGCCGATCACCGCCAGCGTCGCCAGCAGCGGCGCGGCCGCCTCGGCCGCCAGCGGGAACATCGGCAGCGCGAAGCGGATGAACCCGTAGGTGCCGAACTTCAGCAGCACGCCGGCCAGGATCACCGAGCCCCCGGTCGGTGCCTCGACGTGGGCGTCGGGCAGCCAGGTGTGCAGCGGAAAGATCGGCACCTTGATCGCGAACGCCAGCGCGAAGGCCGCGAAGCAGGCCAGCTGCGGCCCCTGAGGCAGCGTCAGGTGTGACAGGTTGGTGTAGTCGAAGCTGGTGCCGCCGGTCGCCGCGTGCCACTGCGAGTACAGGTAGAGGATCGCGACCAGCATCAGCAGCGATCCGACCAGCGTGTAGATGACGAACTTGACGGCGGCGTAGAGGCGCCGCTGGCCGCCCCAGATCCCGATGATGAAGTACATCGGGATCAGCATCAGCTCCCAGAAGACGTAGAACACGAACAGGTCCAGCGCCAGGAAGGCGCCGACCATCCCGGACTCCAGCACCAGCATCGCGACCGTGAACTCGCGGACGCGGATGTTGCGGGTGCCGATCGCCTGCGGCGACAGCAGCGTCAGCGGCATCAGGAAGGTCGTCAGCAGCACCAGCCACAGCGAGATGCCGTCTATCCCGAGGTGGAAGCGGATGCCGAGCGGCGCGATCCAGAGCTTATCGACTTCCAGCTGGAAGCCCGCCTTGCTGGCGTCGAAGTCGGGCAGGATCAGCAGCGAGATCGCGAACGTCGCGACCGCGAACAGCATGCCGAGGCCGCGATGAATCGCCTCCTCGTCGCGCGGCACCAGCATCACCAGGGCGGCGCCGAACAGGGGGAGCAGGGTGATCCAGGCGAGCACGCCCATCACCGCACCTCGACCTTCTCTTTGAGGTCGTTTTCCGTGCCCCAGCGCGGATCCCGCACGGTCACGTGGATCGTGTAGTTGCCGGCGCGGTCATAGTCGTGGCGCTGCTCGGCCGCCGTGCCCTTGACGATCGGGCGGCCGTCGCCGAAGTCGAACGCGTATTCGAGCGGCCGCGTCGATTGCTTGTTGCCGCGGTGGGCATCGACCTCGACGGCCCGCCCCGTCTGCGTGACCTTGAGCTTCGTGAACGGCAGCGTCGGCTGGGTCGCGAAGTGCACCAGCACCGCGACGCCGACCGCGAAGACGGCCATGTAGCGCTGGCCGTCACCGCCCTGCACCGCGCGCGCCAGGCGGGCGAAGATGTCGACCACGAACCCGGTCCCCTCGACCAGGATCTTGTCGACGATGATGCGGTCGACGAAGGTGAACAGCCCACGCGAGAACGTCTTGATCGGGCGGATGAACACGCGGTCGTAGAGCTCGTCGATCCGGAACTTGTCCTGCACCAGGCGGAGGAAGCCGGGAAACTTCGCGCCGAACGCGCGCGCCGGCTCCTTGTAGCCGCCCCGGTAGAAGGCCACCGCCACCATGATGCCGATGACGGCAAGCCCGAGGGACGCCGCCATGAACCCCCATTCGATGCTCGGCGCAACCTCCAGCTCGGCGCCGACGACCGGCTGCAGCTCATGCGCGAGCAGATTGGCCTCGGGGTGGTGGACGAGGCCGCCCGGCAGCCCGATCAAACCGATCAGCGTCGCGCCGATCGCCAGCACAGCGAGCGGAACGGTCATGATCGGCGGCGACTCGTGGATGTGGTGCTTGATCTTCTCGTCGGCGCGCGTCTCGTCGCCCGAGAAGACCAGGAGGTAGAGGCGCGTCATGTAGAACGCCGTCCCGAGCGCCGCCAGCATCAGCATCACGCAGACCAGCTTGCCGACCCAGGCCAGGTGCTCGCCGTAGATCTCGGTCCCGAACGCGCCCGCGATGATCGAATCCTTCGAGAAGAAGCCGGAGAACGGGACGATGCCGCAAATCGCCAGCCAGCAGGCGGCGAACACCGCGTGCGTCACGGGCAGCTTCTTGCGCAGGCCGCCCATGATCCGGATGTCGCCCGAGCCGCTCATCGCGTGCATGACAGACCCGGCGCAGAGGAACAGGCCGGCCTTGAAGAACGCGTGCGTGACCAGGTGGAAGATGCCGCCGTCGAAGTTCCCGGTGCCGACGCCCGCGAACATGAACCCCAGCTGGCTGACGGTCGAGTAGGCCAGCACCTTCTTGAAGTCGTTCTGCGCGAAGCCGATCACGGCCGCGAACATCGCGGTCGCCGCGCCCACGACGGCGACGATCGCCATCGCGGCCGGCACCAGCATGTAGACCGCGTGCATGCGCGCGATCATGTAGACGCCCGCGGTCACCATCGTGGCGGCGTGGATCAGCGCCGACACCGGCGTCGGACCCGCCATCGCGTCGGGCAGCCAGACGTAAAGGGGGATCTGCGCCGACTTGCCGGTGGCGCCCACGAACAGGAACAGCGCGGCCCAGAACGCGACCGGCTGGCCGAGCCAGAGCGGCTGCATCAGCGGTCCGGTCGCCGTCGCGGCGCTGGTGATGTCCGGAACCGACAGCGACCCCGCGTACTGGAACAGCAGGAACATCCCGAGCAGGAAGCCGAAGTCGCCGATCCGGTTGGTGATGAATGCCTTCTTGCCCGCGTCGGCGTTGTCGTTGCTCGAGTACCAGAAGCCGATCAGCAGGTAGCTGCAGAGGCCGACGCCCTCCCAGCCGATGAACAGCACGGGCAGCGAGTCGCCCAGGACCAGCACCAGCATCGCGCCGCAGAACAGGTTCAGGTAGGCGAAGAACCGCGCGTAGTCGGGGTCGTCGGCCATGTAGCCGGCCGCGAACACGTGAATCAGCAAGCCGACGAACGTGATCACCATGCACATCACGCCCGACAGCCCGTCCATCCGGAACGCCAGATCGATGTGCAGATCCCCGGTCGCGATCCAGGTGCCGACCACGTCCGTCAGGCCGCCGGCGCCCGCGTCCGGCAGCTGGAAGAAGCACGCGTCTGCCGAGACGACGCAGGCCGCGCCGATCGCCAGCGCCGCGACGACGAACACGAAGTCGCGCGACCACTTGCGCCCGAACAGCATGAGCAGCACCGCCCCCAGGAAGGGGAACAGCGGAATCAGTCGAAGGTCGAAGGTCATGGCGGCGTCGCTGTCGTCAGCGCTTCATGAGCGTCGCTTCATCGAGGTTGATGGTCTGGCGGCTCCGGAACAGGCCGACCAGGATCGCCAGGCCCACCGCGGCCTCGGCGGCGGCCAGCGCGATGATCAGGAACGCGAACACGTGGCCCTTCAGATCGTTGAGCTGGCGCGAGAACGCCAGCAGCGCCAGGTTGCCGCCGTTGATCTGCAGCTCGATCCCCATCAGCACGATGAGCGCGTTGCGACGCAGCAGCACGCCGGCCGTCCCGATCAGGAACAGCACGAACGAAAGAATCAGATAGTAGGAGGTGGGCATGGCTAGTTGTGCCCCCCCGCGGCCGCGGAGGGCTCTTCCTTTCCACTTTGCTCTCCGGGATAGTCGTGCGTCGCGAGGTGCTCGATCTGCTTGCGGTAGTCGGCGGCGCGCAGGGCAGCGGCCTCTTTCTGGTGCGAGCGCGAGACGACGACGCCGCCCACGATCGCCACCAGCAACAGCAGCGAGATCGCCTCGAACGGATAGAGGAACGACTTGAACAGGATGTCGCCGATCGACGCGACCGTACCGAACGACTCCGGGAGGACCGACGGCGCGCCGGTGAGGTCGCCGTCCCGCAGGACGACTCTCCAGACCACCACCAGGAGGTAGACCGCCCCCGCGACGCCGAGCAGCCGCATCGGCCGCAGCGCGAGCGGCGCGACCTCTTCGCGGTTCAGGATCATGACCACGAAGATGAAGAGCACCATGATCGCGCCCGCGTAGACCAGCACCTGCAGGACGGCCAGGAAGTGCGCCGACAGCGACGCGTAGATCGCCGCCAGACCGAAGAACGTCGCGACCAGCGACATGACCGCGGTGACCGGGTTCCGGCGCGTGATCGTGAAGATGGCGAAGAACGTCACCCAGGCGGCCATCACGGCGAACAGGATCGCGTCGCCGGGCGCGACGCTGGACGCCTGGGCCGCGGCCGCGGGATGAACGGGGTTCACGGGTTGGCCCCCACCGCGGCGGCCGCCGGCCGGCGCGCCTTCTGCGCCTGCGCCAGCTTGGCCTCGAAGTCCGCGCGGAACTTGGTGATGAAGCCCAGCATCGGCCAGGCCGCCGCGTCGCCCAGCGCGCAGATGGTGTTGCCGCCGATGCCGTTCGCGAGGTTGGCCATCAGATCGATGTCGCCGGGCTCGCCCTCGCCGCGCGCCACGCGCCGGCAGACGCGCGCCAGCCAGCCCGAGCCCTCGCGGCACGGCGTGCACTGGCCGCACGACTCGTGGGCGTAGAATTCCATGATCCGCGCGCACAGCGCGACGACGTCGGTCTTGTCGTCGAACACGACCACCCCGCCCGAGCCGGCCATGGTCTTCAGCTTGCGTCCGCCGCCGAGGTCGAACGGCACGCCCGGCCGCACCTCGACGTCCTTGATGCGCACGTCGGTCATCAGCGCGTCGAACTCGATCGGCACGTCGATCTCGCTGGCGTCGAGCGGGGGCATCGAGCTGCCGCCCGGAATCAACCCCTTGAGCGTGCGCCCGTTGGGGATGCCGCCGCAGACGTCGTAGATCAGCGCGCGCGACGAGATCCCCATCGGCAGCTCGTAGACACCCGGCTTCACGACGTGACCGGAGACGCAGACGATGCGTGTGCCGCCCGACTTGCCCATGCCGATGCCGGCGAACCATTCGCCACCCCGGGTGACGATGTCGGGCAGGTTCATCAGCGTCTCGACGTTGTTGACGACGGTCGGCGCGTTGAAGAGGCCGCGCACCGCCGGGAATGGCGGCTTGAGCCGGGGCCAGCCGCGCTTGCCCTCCAGCGAATTGAGCAGCCCCGTCTCCTCGCCGCAGATGTACGCGCCCGCCCCGCGGTGCAGGGTGATGTCCAGCTTGAACGGGCCGCTCGCGCCGAAGTGATCCTTGCCGAGCAGGCCCGCGGCGTAGGCCTCGTCGATCGCGTCCTCGACGATGCGCGCCTCGCGCATCATCTCGCCGCGAATGTAGATGTAGGCGTGCTTGCAGCCGAGCGCGTAGGACGCGATCAGCATCCCCTCGATCAGCAGGTGCGGGTCGTACGCCAGCAGCTCCCGGTCCTTGCACGTTCCCGGCTCGGACTCGTCGGCGTTGACGACCAGGTAGACCGTCTTCGCCTCCTTGGGGATGAACGACCACTTCATCCCGGTCGGGAAGCCGGCGCCGCCACGCCCGCGCAGGTTCGATTTCTTCACCTCGTCGACCAGCGCCGCCGGTTGCAGCGTCAGGGCCTTGCGGAACGCCTGGCCGCCACCCCGCTGGTTGTAGACCGACAGCTTGTGGCTGTCGGCGACGCCGAAGTTCTTGGTGACGATCTTCTCGACGGTGGCCATGGCTGGTCGGCGCTTCCTTCTTAGACCTTCGCCCCCGGCGCGGGGCCCACGCCGTGCAGGGTGCTCTGCGCGCCCGACATCTTCTGCTCCTCGCGCCACCGCCGGCGCAGGTCGTCCAGGATCGTGTCGACCTTCTGGGGCGTCAGATCGAGGAAATAGTCCTGGCCGCAGATCATCATCGGCGCGTTCGCGCACGCCGCCAGGCACTCTTCCTCCACCAAAGTGAAGGCGCCGTCAGGCGTCGTCTGGCCGGCCTTGACGCCCAGCTTCTGCTCGATGTGGTGCAGGATCTCGTACCCGCCGCGCAGCATGCACGAGATGTTCGTGCAGACCATCAGCTCGTTCCGCCCGTGCCGGGCCCGGTGAAACATCGTGTAGAAGGTGACGACACCGAACACGTGGGCGGGCGAGACGTCGACGGTCTTCGCGACCAGCTCGACCACCGGATCGGGCAGGTGACCGAACTCGTCCTGCGCGATGTGCAACACCGGCAGCAAGGCCGCCTGCTTGTTGGGATATCGCGAAAGCACCCTCTCGATGCGCTGCTTCGATTGCGCTGAGAACTCGAGCGGCATGGTCCTCTAAACCGCCGGCAACCTACGGAAAACTGCGGATGGTGTCAACCCGAACGGCGGGCCGGCGATGACCCTGGCTAAGGGCCGAAGGCGCGGACGTAGACGCCGTCGTCGTTGCCGCCGCCGTTGACGGTGTAGACGACGATGTCAGCCCCCGCCGACGCGGTGACGGCGAAGAACCCGACCTGGCCGCTGATCATCGACAGGGGGTCGGTGGACAGCGTGTTGCCGGCCGTCACGGCGGCGTACCGGAGCGCGCCGACGGAGACGCCGTCGTAGTTGTCGATGAACAGGACCCCCCGGTCGTTCAGCGGCTGCGAATAGACGATGCCGGCGCTGGAATCGGAGGTCATCACCGTGCAGTCGGAGAGGCGCGTGTAGCGGGCCACCGCGGCCGAGCCGCTCCGCTGCAGCCAGGTCGCCGCGCCCGAATCGGGCGTGAAGAAGAGGGCCGGGTAGAAGCCGTCGGTCGCGGCCGTCAGCGTGCAGGCGCCGGTCCCGTCCGACTTCTTGACGAACATGTTCGCGAAGCTGCCCGAGGTGGCGGTCGCCTTGGCGTAGGCGACGTGGCCCTGCTTGGAGAGGTTGATCATGCCGATCACGGCGGTGTCGAGCGACAGGGAGGTGGTCGGCGCGCCGACCGGGTCGGCAATGGCACGCAGGGTCTTGCCGGTGTCGAGCGCCACCAGCGACGACGGCGTCGGGAAGTCATACTGGACCGTGTTGGCGAGGACGGTGCCCGGCGTGGTGCCGGCGGGATACGGCGCCGACTGCAGCGTCCCCGCCCCGGTCGTCTCGCTGACGGCGTTCAGCCAGTACCAGCGGGCGCCGTCCGGCGATACGCGCCAGGTGTTGACGCCCGACGCGACGGTGACGCGGCTGGCGTCGTTGCCCAGCGTCTGCATCTTCAAGATCTCCGGCCCGGTCTGGGTCCCGCGGGCGGACCAGGCGATGACGTCGGTCCCCGGAACCGGGAACTCGACCTCGAAGTGGGAGACGACGGTCCCGTCGGACGAGCTGGACGCGATCATCGTCTCGACCCTCGCGAGCGGCGGCGTGGCCGCGTCGTCGACGTGCCCCGCCAGCAGGTCGACCTGGAAGATGTTCGCATTGGTCTGCATGGCGGCCGGCAGCGGGCGGAAGCAGTAGACGGCGGTCCCCTTGCGGCTCGGCGTGCAGAACTGCACGTCCATCGTGGTCGGATCGGCGACGGCCAGCGCCCGCCCGGCCGTCATCCCCGGCCGCCAGGCGTACGGCGTCCAGGTCGCGTCGTAATAAACCAGCGTGTCGCCCTGGAACAGCGCCGGGTGATAGATGGTCGTCGCGGTGGACGGCTCTTGCGTGAAGCTGCTCGTCAGGTGCAGGCAGTTGGCATCGGTGGTGCCGCAGGTGATCGACGTGCCGGCCGCCGCCTTCGACACGTTCACCACGTAGAGATCGGCCGGGTAGGTTCCGAGCTGGGTGAAGAAGGCGCACCACCGGTCGCCCGTCGCGCCCTCCTCGAAGGTGCAGGGCGGGCCGTTGTTGAGCAGTGCCGCCAGGTTGCCCTGGAACACCAGCGATCCGGTCGGCATCGGGGCGCCGGCGTCCACGACGCCCGTCCCGCCCGTGCCGGTGATGGTGGTGCCGCCGTTGCCGGTGCCGTTGCCGGTGAACCCGCCGCCGTCGAAGTTGACGCGGATCCCGCCCGAGCCGCCGGCGTCCGTGCCGCCCCCGCCCGCCCCGGCGGTGCCGCCGTCCGGGTGCAAGGTCAGCCCCGAGCCACCGCAGCCGAGCGGTACGGCGACGAGCAGACTGGCGATCACGAACCGGGCGTGGCGAAGCATTCGAGCCCTCCCTGCGGCGATGTTCGGGAACTGCATTCCACCTCAGCGGGCGCGCGGCCGCAAGCGGTAATGCCGGCTGCCGACTCGACCGAACCCGCGGGCAACTCCTGTAAAATAGCGTCATGTGCGAGCTGCTGGGGATGGAGTGCAACGTCCCCACCGACATCGTCTTCTCGTTCACCGGCTTCGCGCTGCGGGGCGGGAAGACCGGCCCGCACGCCGACGGCTGGGGTCTGGCGCTGTACGACGGCAAGTTCGCGCGCAGCTTCCTCGAGCCGACGCCCGCGTGCGAAAGCGCGATGGCCGAGTTCATCCGCGCCAACCCGATCAAGACGTTGCTCGCGATCGCGCACGTCCGCCGCAAAACGCGCGGGCGCGCCTCGCTGGAGAACACCCACCCCTTCAAGCGCGTGCTCTGGGGCCGGCACTTCACGTTCGCGCACAACGGGACCCTGCCGCACATCAAGCGGCGCCGGCTGCACGCCGAGTTCCCGGTCGGCGAGACCGACAGCGAGCACGCCTTCTGCTGGATGATCGAGCAGCTGCGCGCCGCCTTTCCCGGCGGCTACCCGAAGCAGCCGCGCCGGCTGTGGCGGGCGATCGCCGACATCGGGCGCACGCTGGGCGCGGAGGGCAAATTCAATTTCCTGCTCGCCGATGGTCGTCACCTGTACGCGCGCTGCGGAACCAAGCTCTGCTACATCGTCCGGCAGTCGCCGTTCGGACGCGCCACCCTGCGCGACGCCGAGATCCAGATCGACTTTTCGGCGGTGACGACAGCGCGCGATCGGGTCGCGGTCGTCGCGACCGAGCCGCTGACACGTGAC
The DNA here is from genome assembly GCA_035315605.1 of Polyangia bacterium. Taxonomy (GTDB): domain Bacteria; phylum Myxococcota_A; class Polyangia; order Fen-1088; family Fen-1088; genus JADGRB01. The sequence goes on along the minus strand of DATFXS010000222.1, from coordinate 4,138 downwards.
GAGGCCTGGCAGCAGGGGACGCCGGGCACGCTCTGGGTGTTCAGCGGCGGCGCGCTGCGGGCGACCCTGCCGAGCGGCGACGGCGTCGACAAGCTGCCGCGCCGGCGCGGCCCGGCGGCGGCGGCGCGCGTGAGGCGGGCCGCGTGACCGCGGACGGTGCGGCCCCGTCGGCCTGTCCGCGATGCCGGCAGCCGCTCGAACGGGCGGAGCTGCGCAAGGTCCCGGTCGAGGCCTGCAAAGGCTGCAAGGGGACGTTCGTCGCCCAGATCGATCTGACGCGGCTCCTCGAGAGCCTGAGCGCCGCCCTGCACAGCTTCGATCCCGAAGCGGAGATCGAGAAGGTCGCCGACGCCAACGATCGGATCGACTGCCCGCGCTGCGCGAAACCGATGGACCGCGACGACTACTGCGCGGCCGGCGTCGTCTTCTTCGATCGCTGCAACAGCTGCCAGCGGCTCTGGTTCGACGCCGACGAGCTGGGCGCGATGGCCCTGCTGTGGGGGCGGATGAACGCGCGCGTGGAACAGGTCCGGACGCTGAACCGCCAGGCGCGGGCGGTAGTGACGTTCGTGAACCGCGGGTTCCTCGGGAGCGCGGTCTGGACAGGCCTGCTGTTCTGGTGACGGTGCTAGTCTCGGATTCGTGAGCACCAGCCGGCGCAAGTTCATCAAGCGGGGCCTCGTCGGCGGGGGCCTGCTCGCGCTGGCGGGCAGCCTGCCGTTCGCGCTCCGCACCACCCTCCTCGGCCGCGCGCCCCGCCGCCCGCTGCGCCTGCTGACGCTGGAGGAGCACGCGGTGCTGGCGGCGGCCGCCGCGCGCTTGGTGCCGGGCGACGGCGCGGGGCCGAGCTGGCCCAGCGCAGAGGCGCTCGACTGCGCGGGCAAGGTCGACGCGCTGCTGGCCACCGTGCATCCCGACGCGGGCCGCGACTTCCGGCGCCTGCTGCGCCTGTTCGAGAGCGGCTTGCTCGGGACGTTCATGGCCGCCTCGCCGCGGCCCTTCACGCGCGCGACGCCGGCCGAGCAGGACGCGCGGCTCGAGGCCTGGCGGCGCTCGCGGTTGACGGTCATGCGCAGCGGCTACCAGGCCCTCAAGCGGCTGACCCACGCCGCCTACTATTCGTCGCCCGAAGTCTATCCGCGGGTCGGGTATCCGGGCCCGCCGGTCGTGCCGCAGGTGCCGGCGTGAGCGGCGCGCGCTCCGCCGGCCGGATCGTCCCCGGCGCCCAGCTGGACAACATGAGCGCGACCGAGGTCGATTTCGCGATCGTCGGCAGCGGCGCCGGCGGCAGCGTCGCGGCGGCGGTGCTGACGGCGGCGGGCGCGCAGGTCGCCGTCATCGAAGAGGGCGGCCATTACACGAAGAGCGACTTCAACATGCAGGAGGCGTGGGCCTACCCCGCCCTCTACCAGGAGCACGGCAACCGCACCACCGACGATCTCGCGATCATGATCCTGCAGGGACGCAACGTGGGCGGCGGAACCACCGTTAACTGGACGTCTTCGTTCCGGACGCCGGCGGCGACGCTGCGGCTGTGGGCCGAGCGGCACGGCGTCGCGGATCTGGACGCGGCCACGCTGGAGCCGCACTTCGCGGCGGCGGAGGCGCGCCTCGACATCGGTCCCGGCAATCCCGACGACGTCAACGCCAACAACCGCAAGCTCCAGGACGGCGCGGCCAAGCTCGGCTGGCGGCCCGAGCTGATCCGGCGCAGCGTCAAGGGCTGCGCCCGCCTCGGCTACTGCGGCATGGGCTGCCCGCTGGACGCCAAGCGCACGTCACGCACGACGTACCTCGCTGACGCCATCGTCGGCGGCGCCGACGTTTACACCGACTGCCGCGCCCGGCTGATCGAGACCGACCGCGGGCGCGCCCGCGCGGTCGTGGCGGACATCCTCGACCGCGCGTCGGATCGGCCGCGCGGCCGGCTGGTGGTCCACGCGCGCAAGGGGGTCGTTCTGGCGGGCGGCGCGATCAACACGCCGGCGCTGCTGCTGCGCTCGCACGCCGGCACCGACAGCGGCGTGGTCGGCAAGCGCACCTTCCTGCATCCGACGGTGCCGCTGGTGGCGTTCTACGAACAGCCGATCGAAGGTTTCTACGGGCCGCCGCAGTCGGTCTCCGTGCACCACTTCGCCGATCGCGGCGCGCGTGTCGGCTACTTTCTGGAGACCGCGCCGGTCCACCCGATGCTGGGCGCGCTGGCCGTCCCCGGCTTCGGCGACGCCCACCGCCGCCTCGCCGAGCGGCTGCCGTTCGTGCAGGCCACGATCGCGCTGCTGATCGACGGCCACCACGACGACGACGGCGGCGAGGTGTCGGTGAACGCGGACGGGCGCATCCGCCTGCGCTACCCGCTGCACGCGTCGCTGCGCGAGGCGGCCGTCGACGCCATCGGGAACATGGCGCGGCTGCAGCTCGCGGCGGGCGCGCGCGAGGTGATGACCCTGCACGAAACGCCGATCGTGATTCGCAGCGAGGCGGACATCGCGCGGGTCGCCGACGCACCGTTCGTCGCCAACGGCCACACGCTGTTCTCCGCCCACCAGATGGGCGGCTGCCCGATGGGGCACGACCGGCGCCGCTCGGTCGTCGATACGCGCGGGCGGCATCACCACCTCGAGAACCTCTGGATCGTCGACGGGTCGGTCTTCCCGACGTCGCTGGGCGCGAATCCGCAGCTTTCGATCTACGCGCACGCGCGCCTGTTCGCGACCGCGATCGCCGAGGCGACGAAGTGACGCCGCGCGACGCCTTGATCGTCCGCGACGACGTTCCGCTGGCGCCGCTGACGACGCTGGAGCTGGGGGGCCGCGCCCGCCATCTGGTCGACGCCGCCGACGACGCGACCGTGATCGAGGCGCTCCGCTGGGGCGAGGCGCGCGGCGTGCCCACGCTGATCCTGGGCGGCGGCTCCAACATGGTGATCGCCGATCGCGGCTGGGACGGGCTCTGCGTCCGGATCGCGACCCGCGGGCGCCGCTTCGACGAGGCGGGCGGCGCCGTCACGCTGACCGCCGCGGCCGGCGAACCCTGGGACGACGTCGTGGCCGAGGCGGTGGCGCGCGACCTGGCCGGGCTCGAATGCCTGTCCGGGATCCCGGGCCTCTGCGGCGCGACGCCGATCCAGAACGTGGGCGCCTACGGGCAAGAGGTCGCGGACACGATCCGGTCGGTCACCGTGCTCGAGCGTCGCACGCTGCGCGTGCTCGAGCTGCCGCCCGAGGCCTGCGCCTTCGCCTACCGCCACAGCGCCTTCAAGCGCGATCCCGAACGTCACGTCGTCCTGGCCGTGACGTTCGCGCTGCGACCGGGCGGCGCGCCCACGCTCCGCTACCGGGAGCTGGCCGATGCGCTCGGCGGCCGGGCGCGGCCGACGCTGGCCGATACGCGCGCGACGGTGCTGGCGCTGCGCCGGAAGAAGTCGATGGTGATCATCGACGGCGATCCGAACCGGCGCAGCGTCGGATCGTTCTTCACCAACCCCGTCGTCAGCGCCGCCGCCGCCGAGTCCGTCGCGGCGCGGGCGCTGGCGCTGGGCGCGATCGCATCCGCGGACGAGATGCCGCGCTGGCCGGCGCCGGGCGGCTCGGTCAAGCTTTCGGCGGCCTGGCTGATCGAGCGCGCCGGAATCCGCAAAGGCCTGCGTCGCGGCGCGGTCGGCGTGTCGACGGCGCACGCGCTCGCGCTCGTGCACCTGGGAGGGGGCTCGACCGCGGCGCTGCTCGAGCTGGCGCAGGAGGTGGGCGACGCGGTGCATGCGCGGTTCGGTATGACATTGGTGCCCGAACCGACCCTGATCGGCGTTGCATGGCGAGCCCCCGAAAACTGACCAGAGGCCCTAACCCCGCGCGTTTGAAGGCCGTCGCGCGGGGGTTATGATGCGTCCGCCGCGATGATCGCTTGGAACGGTGCTTGCTTTTCTCGCTGTCCGCGACTTCGTCAGTGTCGCCAACGTAATCCGCGAAATCTTCGTGCCGAATAGATCCACGCTCACGGGGCTCGCCGCCGTCAGACTCACCTTCGCGGTCTGCCTGGCGGTCGCCGTAGGCTGCGGGGCCGGAGACTCTGGCGGCTCCACAGGCTTCGCTGGCAGTGCCGGATCGGGCGCCGCGGATGCCGGGGGAACGGCGGGTAA
>DATFXS010000221.1:0-6620 GCA_035315605.1 Polyangia bacterium | reverse complement strand
CCCAGATCGCGCTGCGTACCGAGAAAGCGATCAACCCGATGGCGAAGTAGAGGCACAGAAAGACGCCGGGGGCCAGCGGCAGCCAGCGTTGCAGGCTCGGGCTCACGTTCGGGCTGCCTCCTTCAGCGACGGCACCGGGATCACCGACGACGTTTCCGAGCCGGGCCTCAGCACGCGGCGAAGCACGCCCGCCAGCCGGACCGCGCTGGCCTGCGCGTCGAAGCCGCGCACGGCGTGCTCGTTACCTCGTCGGGCCAGCGACGCGCGCAGGGCCGGATTGTCGAGCAGCCGCCGCAGGGCCCCGGTCAGCGCGCCGATGTCGCCGACGGGATACATCAGACCGGTGACCCCGTCGGTCACCACCTCGCGGGTGCCGGCGCTGTCCGACACGACCAGCGCGCGGCGCATCGCCATGCTCTCGAGCACGACGTTGGGACAGCCCTCCGATCGCGACGGCAGCACGACGATGTCGACCGACGCGTAGAACGATCGCATGTCCGGCACGTAGCCGACGAAACGGACGGCGCCCCCGACCCCCAGGCTGCGGGCGAGCGCCTCGTATTCGTCGCGGCGGCTCCCCTCGCCCGCGATCACGAAGGCGGCGCCGGGATAATCGGGCGCCAGCAACGCCGCGGCGCGAATGACGTCCTCGGGCCGCTTCTGCGGCGCCAGGCGCGCGCCGAAGCCGATCACGACGCTGGCACCCGGCGGCCGGTACCAGACCGGCGCCGCCACGCGCGGATGAAACCGTTCGGTGTCGACGCCGTTCGGAACCACCACCGCGGGCGCCGGGATCAGCGGCGCGAACGTCCGGCGCACGCCCTCGCCGCAGCAGATCAGGAGGTCGGGCCGATGGCGCCGCGCCCACAGCCGGAGCGCCAGACGCTCCAGCGAGTTGCCCTCCGTGCCGCCGGCGCGCCAGACGATCGGAATGCCGAGCCGCCGCGCGATCGGCGTGGCCGCGACCCACGAGAAGGCCATCGCGGCGTAGATGATGTCGATGCGCCGCTGAAGGACGACCCGCCGGACCGCCGCCTCCACGCGCCGGACGCAGCGGTAGTAGAGCGCCGGCAGCGCCAGGCGCTGCAGCCCGCGCGGCTTGCGCCACCCGCCCGGGAAATCGGGCGTGTGAATCAGATCCTCGACGCCGTATTCGCGCAACCAATCCAGGCCGGACGTGCTCGGTCCCAGCATCGTCGTGATGTCGAAGCCCAGCTTCGACAGCAGCGGCACCGCGATCGACGCCTGCCGTTCGGCGCCCCCGAAGTTCGACGAAGGCTGCAGGTACAGCAGGCGCGTCCGCGTCTGTTCGTCCGCCCCGTCCCACGATCGTGACGACGCGTGCCTAGGTTGCATGGTGATGAACCACCGAAAGCTGGTCATGCGCGTGGCGGGATTCGTCCTCGGGCTCGCGTTCGTCGTCGTCGGCGTGCACTGGACCGGGATGTACGCGATCCGAAAAGCGCTGTCGCAGGTCGGCATCAACATCGCCTGGATGTTCGCCGCCTACGCCGCCGGAACGGCGGTCGCCGGCATTCCGTGGCGGAAGCTCTTTCCGGACTGGCTGCGTCCCTCGTGGGGCGCGACGCTGACCAGCCGGTTCGCGGCCTCCGGCCTCAACGCGCTGCTGCCCTTCTTCGGGCTGGGCGAGGCGGCGCGGTTGCTCTGGCTGCCGAGCGGCGAGAAGACGCCCGGCCTCGCGGCGCTGGTCGTCGATCGGCTGCTCTACCTCGCGGCCGGCATCCCGATTCTCGTGTTCGCGGCGATCGCCGCGCGGCACGTCCCCGGTGTGCCGCTCAGTTACCAGGTGGCGGTCCTGGTGAGCGCCGCCGTGCTCGCGGTCGCGGTCGCGGCCGGCGCGCTGGTCGCGGCGCGCGGGCGGCTGGTCGCTCGCCTGCGCTGGGCGCTGGTGCTGTTCGGCGTCCCGCCCGCCAGCCGAAACTCCGACAGCGACGGAAACCCCGTCGATCGCGGGCTGCGCGCCCTGCTGACCGGCGCGCCCGCTCCGATCGCGGGCGGCCTGGCGCTGCACCTGTTCGCGCGCGTGCTGCTGGCGTGCGAGATCTACGCGGGCCTGCAGATCCTGGGTGCGCCGGTCGGTCCTCTCGGAACGTTGATCTTCATCGCGATCCCGGTCGGACTGTCGGTGATCGGAACGTTCGTGCCCGGCCAGATCGGACTTCAGGAAGGCGCCAGCGCGCTGGTCGCCGCCGCCCTGGGCATCGGGCCGGCGACCGGAATTGCGCTGGTCTTCTTGCAGCGGCTGAGACAATTGGTCTTCGTTCCCCTGGCCGGACTCTTGATTGCGCTCGTGCCCTACGGGCCACGCGCATCCGACCAGCACCCCACAAACTAGGGGTGGACCGCAGGAAAACCATCGGGAGCACCCCCAGCCTGCGCGAGCACCGACGGTGAATGCGCGTCGAGGACGGGCGTGCCAGTCCAGAGCGGTCGCGATCCGATCGAATCCCAATCCGATCGACGCGCCGGCTGGCGCGGCGGCCGCCCGCCGCCGAAACGATCGACGAGCGGCGGGTTGCCGAAGACGTGCGGCTGCCCGGCGAAGAAAGGCAACCTGAGCCAGGAGAGCTCGGGCCGCGCGCGCGCGTCCAGCCGCGCCGGCTCGGGCAGCACGACGACGTCGAACCGATCGGCGTCGAGGACCGTGGCCGGCGCGCGCGTGTCATCGCCGACGCCGATCGGACCGACGCCGCCGCCCGCGCCGGGATACGCGGCGGCCTCGGGATAGCTGCCGCCGCTCGCCGTGCCCGACCACCAGAGCAGGTGACCGTGCCCGCCGACGAAGACCAATGGGTGACCGCCGAGGCGCTGCGGCCGCTCGACGTCGATGCGATGGCCGTGAAAATAGAATTCGCAGCCGATCATTCGATAGTCCTGCTGGTCGGCGGCGCCCGCCAGCCGCCCCGACCCTTGCAGGATCAGGTTGACGTGCTCCCAGTCGCCCTCGTGGTGGTTGACCCACTCGTTGAATGGGTAGAAGAACCAGTATTGGACGACCAGCACGCCGCGCGCGCGGTCGAGCCAGAACAGATGCGCGTACTGCGTGGGCGTCCGATCGGCGGCGGAGGCTGCGCGCCAGCGGCGGCGCCATTCGGTCACGCCGTCGCGCACGCGATCGTCACCCGGTCCGTCCACCCAGTATTCGATGCGGTGGCCGGCGGGATCGTGATCGGGCAGCTCGTCCCAGCGCCGGCGGTCCAGCTCGGCGCCTGCCACCGCGGAACCGGCGTGCAGCACCTTGCCGTCGCCGGCGATTGTGCGCGACTGCAGATCCGCGCCCGCGCTCCAGCTGTACCGCACGGCGACCGGCCACGGCCCGTCGCGGTCGGGCAGCGCCATCGCGGGGTTGAACCGGCGGGCGATCTCCACGGCCGCCGGGCTGCTCTCCTCGGCGGCGGTGAGCTGTTCGATCGCGGGCCGGGCCACGGCCCAGGCGGCCGACTGACGCGCGGCCGCGGGGATGCCCCCACCCGGTAGCGCGAACAGCAGCGACAGATAGGCCAGCCGCCTGCTCAGCGAACGATCTCCATCTGCCCAAATACGGCTCAGCCGGACGATCGGACGTGTGCGCGCGCTCTGGATCAGTGATTTTTCCTACCCATGTTCGACCACACGTGGACGAGCATCGGGAGACCGCGGGGCCCGGCGAGCGGACGCGCCGATTCGTGCGCTGGACGCTGGCGCACGGGCGCTGGCTGTGGCTCGCCGCGCTGGTGGCCATGGTGCCGTCGACGGTCGCGCTGGTCCGCCTGTACCTGAACCTGACCAGCGAGATCGAGGAACTGCTGCCGCGCAACGCGCCCAGCGTCGGCGCGCTCGATGAGCTGCGCCAGCGCCTTCCCGGTCTGTCGGCCCTGGGCGTCGTGGTGGCGACCTCCGGTCCGTCCGAGATCCCGGCCGCCGAACGGCTGGTCGACGATCTGGCGGCCCGCGTGCGCGCCTACCCGCCGTCGCTCGTGCGCGCCGTCAAGACCGGCACCGAGGCGGCGGCGGAGCGGCGATTCCTGAAGGCTCACCTGCCGTTGTTCGTCGACCTGGACGACCTCGTCGAGATCCGCCAGCGCGTCGAGGCCCGGCGCAGCTGGGACACGCGCAACCGGCTGGGCATCGCGTTCGACGAAGACGATGACGACAAGCCACCCCTCGATTTCTCCGACATCGAGGCGAAGTATCAGGCGCGCTTCCCGGGCGTGCGGCTGCCGACGGCCGGAGGCTCGGCGGACCAGACGCCGGAGCGAAGCCGCTACACCGACGAGCAGGCGGGCGTGACGCTGCTCCTGATCGAGGGGACGGAGTCGTCGCTGGGCGCGCGCCACGCGGGCCGGCTGCTCGCGCGCGTCAAGCGCGACCTGCGCGACCTCGGGGGCCCGGCGCATTACGCGCCCGGCCTGCGGGTCGGCTACGCCGGCAACATCGCCGTGTCGGTCGAGGAGCTGTCGGCGCTGTCGGTCGATCTCGGCAAGTCGTCGGTGCTGGTCGTGCTCGCGGTGCTGCTGGTGATCCTGCTCTACTTCCGCTGGTGGGCCGCGCTGCCCCTGCTGTTCCTGCCCCTGACGGTCGCGACGGTTCTCTCGTTCGGGCTGGTGACGCTCCCGCCGTTTCGCATCGATCGCCTGAACTCGAGCACTGGCTTCCTCGGGTCGATCGTCGTCGGCAACGGCATCAACTACGGCATCATCTGGCTGTCGCGCTACGTGGCCGCGCGCCGCCGGGCGCTGCCGCTGGAGGCGGCGCTCGCCGAGGCGGTCTGGGGCGCGCTGCCCGGTACGCTGGTCGCGGCGGTCGCCGCCGCCACCGCGTACGCGTCGTTGACGATCACCGGCTTCCGCGGGTTCCGCCAGTTCGGAACGATCGGCGCGGTGGGAATGATCGCCTGCTGGGCCGCGACCTACCTGCTGGCGCCCTCGCTGTGCGCGGCTGTCGAGCGCCTGATCGGGCACGGGCCGCCGCCGTTGCGGTCCGAGGCGGCGGACTCCCCGCGGCGCACCGCGCGGATGCTCGACGCTGCGCTGGAGCGGCCGCGCGTCGTCGTCGCCGTCGCCGGCGTCGCCACGTTGATCGCGTCAGTCCAGCTGGCGACGCTCAACAGCTCGCACATCGAATCCGACTTCTCCAAGCTCCGCCGGGTCGACACCTGGAAATCGGGCGAAGGCTACTGGGGACGCTTCATGGACCGCATCATCGGCGGCAATCTGTCGCCCACCGTCATCCTGACGGACAGCCCCGCCGAGGCGTCTGCCGTGGCCGTTCGGCTGCGCGCCGAGATAGCGCGTGGGGAGCCGGCGAGCTCTGCTCGCCGCGTACCATCGCGGGAGGGTTCGGGAACCCTCCCAGGGTTCCCGATGAAGGATGCCCACCCGCCGCTGGGCGCGCTGGTCGCGAACGTGCGCAGCCTCGACGACGCCGTGCCGTCCGATCAGCCGGCCAAGATCGCGGAGGTGGCGCGGATCCGGCGCCAGCTGACGCCCGTGGTGCGCGCGACGATGCCGCCTGATCGTCTGGACGAGATCGATCGCCTGCTCGGCACCGACTCGCTGAACCCGATCGGCCTCGCCGATCTCCCGCCCTCGCTGACCGCGGGCCTGCGCGAGAACGACGGCTCGATCGGGCGGGTGGTGCTGGTGTTTCCGAAGCTGACGAAACGTCTGTGGCAGCCGGCCACGCTGCAGGGCTTCATCGCCCGGCTGCGCGCCGTCGCCGCCGCCGCCGCGCCGCCCGGGGCGCGCCCCGGCCGCGTGGCAGGGACCCTCCCCGTGTCGGCGGACATCACGACGTCGTTGCAGCGGGATGCGCCGCGCGCCAGCCTGGCCGCGCTGCTGTCGGTCGCGGCCGTCGTCGCCGTGATATTCCGGGCCAGCCCGACCGGCCTGGTCGTGGTGGCGTCGCTGCTGATCGGCATCGTCTGGATGGTCGGCTTCACGTTCCTGGCCCGCATCAAGGTCAACTACGCGAACTTCGCGGCCTTCCCGATCACCTTCGGCATTGGCGTCGACTACGCGGTCAACATCATGGCCCGCTTCCGGCAAGAACGTGCGCGCCGCGGGCCGGACGGCCTGCCCGCCCATCCACTGGCGGCGGTCGAGCGTTCGGTGCTGTCGACGGGCGGCGCGGTCGCGCTCTGCTCGCTCACGACGATCATCGGTTACTCGTCGCTGCTGCTGGCCAAGAACCGGGCCCTGTTCCTGTTCGGCGCCGTCGCCGTGATGGGCGAGATCAGCTGCCTGTTCGCGGCGCTGCTCGCCCTGCCTGCGGTGCTGCTGGTCTGGCGCCGGCTGACCGCCCGGCTGTGACGCGTCACCCGCAGGTCGTGACTCCCCCACGGCCCGGTGGGACAATCGCCGAGAAGGGTTTCGCGGAGAGGCAATGGCTCGGTCGTGCGTTCACGGGATCGCGCTCGCGTCGGCGGTGGCGGGGGCGATCGCCTGCACGCGTCCGCCGTTGAGCACGCGAGACGCCGGTTCTGGCGGGCCTGGCGGCGCGCCGGCGGTCGGCACGACAGGTGGATCTTCGGGCGGCGCTTCGGCGAGCACGGGTGTCGGCGGCGGGCAGAGCTGCGGCCGGTACGTCGTGCCGTCGCCGACGTCCGCGGTGGACGTTCA
>DATFXS010000220.1:0-3822 GCA_035315605.1 Polyangia bacterium | reverse complement strand
CGCATCTCCTGGAGCGCGTCCAGGATCTGCTGGGTGATGTCGCCCGCCGCCTTCTTGTAGCGCTTGCGCGTCGCCTCGGAGACGCTCTTGACGGCCAGCTTCTCGACGTACTTCTCCTGCTCCTTCCAGAGCCGGCGAACCTTGTCGATCACCTTGCAGACGCGGTCGATGTGCCACTGCTCGTCGAACTCGGCGTCTTCCTCGTCGGCGTCCTTGACGACCTCTTTGACGCGGATCTTCTGCTTGCGCAGCTTGTCGCCGAGCTGAAGGATCTCCTCGATCGCGACCGACGAATTCAGCACGACCTGCAGCACGCGCCGCTCGCCGTCCTCGATCCGCTTGGCGATCTCGACCTCGCCCTCGCGGGTCAGCAGCGACACCGACCCCATCTTGCGCAGGTACATGCGCACCGGGTCGTTGGTCTTCGAGTAGCCGTCGGAGTCTTCCTCCTCCTCGGCCTCTTCCTTCTTGCTGGCGGCCGCCTCGGTCTCCTCATCCTCGTCGTCGTTCTGCGCCTCGGCGTCGCCCTTCTCGGCGACCTTCAGCTTCGACGATGAATCGACGATCTCGATCCCCTCGCCCGAGAAGGCCGACAACCAGTCGTCCATCTGGTCGGACGAGATAATGTTCTCGGGCATGTGTTCGTTGACCTCGTCATAGGTCAGGAACCCCTTGGCCTTGCCCATCGTGATGAGCTCGCGCTTCTTGCGCTCGCTCTCCTTGTTGGCGGCCGATTTCTTGCTCGGCTTGGAGGTCCCGTTCTTGGGAGCCTTGGGCGGACGTGGCACCTCCTCGGCGTCGTCATCGTCCATGTCGTTGTCGTTGTCGTTGTCGAAGTCGTGGTTCATCTCTCAGGGCCTCTGCAGGGCTGCTCGCAGCCCTTCTTTTGTTTTGCGTAACTCGATGCCGCGTACTGCGTGAGCTTGCAGCGCCGCATCGTCCCCCCGTGTCTGGGCTTCCTTCTGCAATCGCGTGTTCATCGCTATCTCGGCGTCCACGCGCAGAATCTCGAGCCGGATCACCAATTTCCGCAGGTAGCCCGCGGGATCGGTGAGCTTGGCAAATCGTTCGTCCTTCAGCGACGACACAATCGTGGCGCGATCGGCCGTGGCGACCGTTTCGAGCCAGCTCGGTATGTCGAGCGCTCCGGCAGCCGCCTGCTCTGCAGCGGCCCGGTATAGCTGCCGCGCCAGCGGGTGCACGAGGAGGTCGCCGGCGCGCGCGGCCTCGGGCGACCGCAAGAGCTCCGGATATCCGGCCAGGACGCTCAGCAGCTCGAGCTCCTCGCCGGGCAGGCGGACGGCGGGGCCGGTGACCGGCGCCGGCTGCGAGGCAGACGGGGGCGTGCTTTCCGGATTCCGAGCCGGTCGCTGCGCCGCCGCCGACGCCTCTTGCATCGCCCGTCTCACCTGCTGAGGCTCCATCTTGAGTATTCCCGCAAGTTGCCCGGCATAGATCTCACGGGTCGTCTGATCCTTCACTTTCACGAGCAGCGCAGTAATTGCGCGCAGCGCGCTGACGCGGTCCGGGACGTTGGCGTCCGACGCGGCGTCCTGGATGAACTGGTCCAGCATCGGGCGGGCGCTCTCGACCAGCCGCCGGAAGGCGTCGGCGCCCCGCGCCGGGTCGCGGACGAAGTCGTCGGGGTCGACGCCGGCCGGCAGCCGCGCGATGCGGGCGTCGGCCACCCCCGCGTCGACGAACAGCGGGATCGCCTTCTGCGCCGCGCGCTGGCCGGCGCTGTCGCCGTCGAACACGACGACGATCGTGCGGGCCACCCGCTTGACCACGTCGATCTGCTCCTCGGTCAGCGCCGTGCCCATGGGCGCGACAACTTCCTCGATGCCGGCCTGGTGCAGCGCCAGCACGTCGAAGTTTCCCTCGACGATGATGGCGGTGCCCGACCGCCGGATCGCATCCAGCGCGGCGTGCAGGCCGTAAAGCGACTCCTTCTTGTGGAAGAGAGGCGACTCGGGCGAGTTGACGTACTTGCGGTCCTTGGCGTCGGGATCCAGCAGCCGGCCGCCGAAGCCGATCACCCGCTTCTGGCGATCGATCACCGGCAGCATCACGCGATCGCGGAAGAAGTCGTAACGGCCGCGCTCGTTGACGCCCACCAGGCCCAGCCGCTCGAGGTCGGAGGGTGGGATCTTGTGCGCCGCGAGGGTCGACGACAGGGCGTCCCAGCGCGACGGCGCGTAGCCGACGCGGAACCGCTCGCGCACGGCCTGGCCGATGCCGCGCTTCTCGACGTAGCCGCGCGCGGCGGCGCCGGCCGGCGACGCGTATTGGTCCTCGAAGAAGGCGGCCGCCAGTTCCATGGCCCGGAACATCCGGTCGCGCTCTGACTCTGCCTTCTGTCGGGCCTGTCGCTCTGCCGGCGACAGCGGTCGGAGATCGAGATCGACGCCCGCCGCGGCAGCCAGATCCTGCAGCACATCCATGAATGGCCGCTGCTCGATCTTCGTGAGAAAAGTTATGGCGTCACCCTTTTCATGGCAGCCGAAGCAGTAGAAGTAGCGGCGCGCTTCGTTGACGTGGAACGAGGGCGTTTTCTCGCCGTGGAATGGGCAAAGACCCATCCAACTCCCTGTTCCCGCCCGTTTGAGCTCCACATGACGCTTGACGATCTCAGCAATGTTGGTGCGGTCCAATACGTCGTGGATCTTGTCCCTGGGGACTAAAGACAAAGCAGTACCCGCCGCACCGGAAAGGCGCGCATTTTTTAGCGTACGGAGCCCCCAAGTCAAGCCGCGCCCTAAATAATTTCAGTACCCTATGCGAGTGCGGGCCCCCGGCGGACGGCTCACCGAAAAGGGCCGGGCCGCTTTCGCCGGCCCGGTGCGTTAACCACGTGATTTCGCGGCTCTAATCGGCCCCCTCCCACGCGGTGGGAGAGGGTCTTACTGGCCTTCGCCGCCCTGGAGCTTGGCGCCGCCCTGGCCGCTGGTCTTCTCGATGATGAACTCGACCCGGCGGTTCTTGCTCCAGCATGCCTCGTTGTGTTCCTTGCAGATCGGCTTGGTCTCGCCGTAGCCGTGGCTCCGGAGCTTGCTCGGCAGGACGTTGCGCTGTTCCAGCGCCCGTCGCACCGAAGCGGCGCGCCGCTCGGTCAGATCCAGGTTGTGGGCGTCGTCGCCGCGCTCGTCGGCGTGCCCTTGGATTTCGACGAGGTCGATCCACGGGTTGCCGTTGATCGCCGCGGCCACCGAATCCACGACCGGGAACGACTCGGGCTTGATGATGTCCTTGTCGGTCTCGAAGTAGATCGGCTTCATCGTGACGATCTTGCCCTTGGTCATCGTCGCGAGGCCCTGATCGGGGCAGCCGTCGTCGTCCTGGACGCCGTTGTAGGTCTCGGGCTCGTTCGGGCACTTGTCGACCTTGTCGGGGATCCGGTCGTGGTCGTTGTCGGGATCGGGGCAGCCGTCCGCATCCTCGAAGCCGTCCTTGTCCTCCGGATCGTTCGGGCAGGCATCCTCGATGTCCTTGATGCCGTCCTTGTCGTTGTCGGGATCGGGGCAGCCGTCCTCGTCCTCGAAGTCGTCGAAGTCCTCCGGATCGTCCGGGCACTGGTCGACGTCGTCCTTGTACCCGTCGCCGTCGCGATCGCCGATCGACGGCTCGAAGATGAAGCCGACGAACGCGCGCGGCGCCGCCGAGCCGTAGCCGTTGGCGACCTTCCAGCCGCCGCCGATCTCGAAGAACGAATTGCGCGCGAGGTACAGCTTGATCGCGCCGATCGCTTCGGCCGACGGACCCATCTTCTGCCGCGTGGCGCCGGTGTTGTCGGTGCGGTACGAGGCGAGCCCGTAGTTGCCG
>DATFXS010000219.1:0-7370 GCA_035315605.1 Polyangia bacterium | reverse complement strand
GGGCGGCGAAGGCAACGGCGAGACGCACGCGGATGCCAAGGGCGCGGGCGACGGCAAGAACGGTAAAGACGGCAAGAACGGGCAAGGCAGCCAAGGCAGCTAAGGTAACAAAGACGGCAAGGGCGCAGCGGACGGCAAGGGCGGCAAGGGGTCCGGCGAGCGGCAGGCGAACGGCTCGCCGTCAGGCGAAGGCGACGGTGAGGGCGGGAGCGCGCTGGCCCGCGCGGCCGCGCTGCTCGCGGAGCGCGAGGCCGAAGAGACGGCCGCCAGCAACACGCCCGGCGAGGGTCAGGGGAACGGCCGGGGCGGGGCGCCGCTCGGCCGGCGCGGCGACATGCAGACGCGCGGCAACGAAGCCGAGGCGCGGATCGCCAACGGCGCGGGGCCGAACCGCGCCGAGGTGATCGGTGGCGCGGCCGACCGCGGCTTCGCCCAGCGCGACTACGCGCGCGTCTTCGCCGACTACCAGGCGGCCGTCGAGGACGCCCTGGCCACGACCGCCGTGCCCGAGGGCCGCCGCTACGTCGTCCGCCGTTACTTCGATCTGATCCGGCCCCGTCCGGGAAAGGCCCACAAGTAGATGACCGCGCCTGCCGATCGCATTTCGCCGCCCGGAGGCGAGCCCGCGGCCGCCGCGGTGGCGGGGTTCCGCACCGACGTCGAACGCCTGCTGGTCGAGATCGCGCGGCGGATGGTCGGGCAGACCGACATCGCCGGCGCGGTGGTCTCGGCGCTGCTGTCCGGCGGCCACGTGCTGCTGGAGGGCGTGCCCGGCCTCGGCAAGACGCTGCTGGTGCGCACGCTCGCCGAGGCGCTGGACCTGGCGTTCTCCCGCATCCAGTTCACGCCCGATCTGATGCCCGCCGACGTGCTCGGCACGAACCTGATCGTCGAGGCGGGTCAGCCGGGCGAGGTTCAGCGCCGCTTCGAGTTCCAGCGCGGACCGATCTTCGCGCACGTCGTGCTGGCCGACGAGATCAACCGGGCCACGCCCAAGACCCAGTCGGCGCTGCTGGAGGCTATGCAGGAGCAGTCGGTGACGGTCGGCAAGCAGACCTACGCGCTGCCGCCGCCGTTCTTCGTGCTGGCGACGCAGAACCCGATCGAGATGGAAGGGACGTACCCACTGCCCGAAGCGCAGCTGGATCGTTTCACGTTCAAGCTGCGCGTCGATTCGCCCGCGCGCGCCGAGCTGCACGGCATCCTCGACCGGACCACGGGCAGCGAGGAGCCGGCGGTGCGCCCGGTGCTGGGGCGGGAGCGGCTGCTCGAGATGCGGGCGCTGGTCCGTCAGGTGCCGGTGGCGCGCCCGGTGCAGGACTACGCGGTCCGCCTGATCGAGGCGACGCACCCGACCCGGTCGTCGGTCGCCGAGGTGAAGCGCTTCGTCCGTTACGGCAGCTCGCCGCGCGGCGCGCAGTCGGTCATGCTGGCCGCGAAGATCGAGGCGCTGCGCGACGGCCGCTTCGCCCCGTCGTTCGCCGACGTCCGCCGGGTCGCGCTGCCGGCGCTGCGCCACCGCGTGCTCCTGAACTTCGACGGCGAGGCCGAGGGCGTGACCGCCGACGCGGTCGTCGACGCCGTGCTGGCGGCGCTGCCCGAGCTGCCGAGATGACGGAGTGAGCTGATGCCGCCCGCGCCCGCCCCTGCCGGCGCCGGCCCCGCGGGCGATCGCGCCCTCGGCGGCGGCCGCTTCGACGAACGCTTCCTGCGCAAGCTGGAGTCGCTGGTGATGACGATCCGACGCAGCCGCGTCTCCGACGGGCTGCTGCGCGCCAACCGCGCCTCGAAGCGGGTCGGGGCGGGGCTGGAATTCGCCGACCACCGCGACTACGCGGCGGGCGACGATCTACGCTACCTCGACTGGAACCTGTACGGCCGGCTGGGGCGGCTGGCGCTCCGGCTGTTCCAGGAAGAAGAAGACCTGCTGGTCGAGGTGCTGGTCGACGCGAGCGGGTCGATGGGCGTCGGCAGTCCGCCCAAGCTGGACCTGGCGCTGCAGATCGGCGCTGCCCTCGCGTACGTCGGGCTCGCGAACCTGGATCGCGTGGCGCTGTCCCCGCTGGGCGACGACCAGGCGGCGGCGCTGCCGCCGGCGCGCGGCAAGGGCGCGATCCTCCCGATCCTTCGGTTTCTGAACGGCGTCAGCGCCGGCGGCCAGAGCGGGCTGGCGGCGTCGGTGCGCAGTTTCCTGGCGCGACGCCGGCGGCACCGGCGCGGGCTGGCGATCGTCATCTCGGATTTCTACGATCCGGCGGGCCACCGCGCGGCGCTGGATCTGCTGCGCCATCACCGCCTCGACCTGGTGGCGATCCAGGTGAGCGCGCCGCAGGAGCTGGCGCCGGATCTGCGGGGCGACGTCGAGCTGCGCGACGTCGAGACGGGCGAAACGCGGGAGCTGACCATTTCGCCGGCGGTGCTGGCGGCGTACCGGCAGCGCCACCAGACGCTGCTGCGCGATCTCGAGGGCTACTGCCGCGAGCGCGCCATCCCCTGCTTCACGGTCGCTTCGGACCAGCCGTTCGACGCGGTCGTGCTGCGCATGTTCCGCGGGGGCGGCCTGCTTCGCTAGGGCGCATGAGCCTCGCGACGTTGATGTCAGGCCCGTTGCCGGTGCGCGCCGCCGTCGTCGCGGGCGCGGTCAGCGCCGCCGCGATCACGGCTCTTTACCTGGTGCGCCTGCGGCGCCGGCGCGTCGTCGTGTCGTTCGCGCCGCTCTGGCTGCCCGCGGCCGGGCCGCGCACGACGACCAGCTGGGCGCGCCGGTTGCGCAACCTGCTGTCGCTGCTGCTGGCGCTGGCGATGTTCGGGCTGGTGCTGCTGGCGGCGATCGATCCCCGACCCGCCGCCGCCGATCGGGCCGGGCGCAGCCTGGTCGTGCTGATCGACCGGTCGGCGTCGATGTCGGCGCGCGACGGCGATCGCACCGCGAGCGGGACGACGCGCCTCGACCGGGCGCGCGCGCGCGCCACCGAGATCGTCGACGGCCTGGGCGGCGCGGATCGGGCGCTGGTCGCGTCGTTTGCCGCCGACGCCGTCGCCGAGAGTGGGTTCGAGGCCGACGCCGGCCGCCTGCGCCGCGCGGTTGCGGCGGTCGCGCCCAGCGAGGAGCCCGGCGATCTACCGCGCGCGCTCGCGTTCGCGTCGGCCATCCTGCGCGGCCGCCCGCGCCCGACGGTGGTGCTGGTCAGCGACGGCGCCTTCAGCGACGAGGCGCGCAGGACGAGCCCGCCCGAGCTGGACATCCGGTACGCGGGCGTCGGACCGCCGGGCCGCCCCGGCCACAACGTCGGCATCATCTCGTTCGCAGCGCGGCGCTTGCCCGTCGATCCGAGCGCGGTCGAGGCGGCGCTGGTCGTGCAGAACTTCGGCGTCCGGCCGGCGTCGGTCGCGGTCGACATCTCGGCGGGCGACGCCACCGTCGAGCGCGTGCGACTCGATCTCGCGCCTGGCGAGCGCCGGCGGCACGAATTGCCGAACGTGTTCGCGCCCGACGCCAAGTTACAGGCGAAGCTGCTCCCGCCGGCCGACGATGAGCTGGCGCTGGACGACGTCGCTTATGCCGTCGTGCCGCCGCTGCCCCACCGGCGCATCCTGCGCGTCGGTAGCGCGGACCTTTATCTCGATGGCGCGCTGCTGAGCCTCGGGCGTACGGTCGCGGTCGATCGGCTGACGCTCGCCGCCGCCGAGGCACAGCGCGCGCACTGGTCCGATTACGATCTGGTGGTGTTCGACGGCGTGGCGCCGGCGGCGCCGCCCGACCAGGGGCGCTTCCTGTTCCTCGATCCCCACGGGCCGGGCAACCCGTTCGCCGAGCGCGGCGCCGTGCGCGATCCGGTGATCGCCGACGTGCGGCGCGATCATCCGCTGGCGCGGCAGCTGGATCTCTCCGACGTCAACATCGCCTCGGCCCGACGGCTGGCGCTCGCGGCGGGTGACGTGACCGTCGCTGGTTCGTTCGGCGTGCCGCTGCTGATCGCGCGCGAGCGGCCCGGCCTGCGCATCGCCGCGGTCAGCTTCGATCCGCGGCAGTCGGATCTGCCGATGCGGCCGGCGTTCCCGCTGCTGATCGCCAACGCGCTCGCCTGGGCGGGCCCGAAGTCCGACGACGCGGCGATCGAGGCGCCGCCCGCGCTGCTGACCGGCGCCAGCGCGCGGCCGCGGGAGGATCTGCCGGAGGTCGCGATCGCGCACGTCGGCTTCCACCGCGTCGGCGACATGGTGGTCGCCGCCAACCTGAGCGACGCGCGGGAGTCCGACACGGCGACGCCGGCCGACCTCGCGCTGGGCGGGCGAAAGCTCGCGCCACCCGATCCGCCCGCCTGGCGCGGCGGCATCCGGGTCGGCCACCTGGCGCTCTGGCTCGCGCTCGCGCTGCTGCTGCTCGAGTGGGCCAGTTACCACCGGCGGTGGACGACATGAGCGCGCTCTTCGCGCTGGCGCTCGCGCCGCCGGAGAGCCGCCTGTCGCTCGAGCATCCGCTCTGGCTGGTTGCGCTGGTCGCGGTGGGGCTGCTGGTGCTGGTCGTGCGCCGATCGCTCGCCGATTTCCCGCGCCGCCAGCTGCGGCTGCAGACGCTGCTGCGGACGCTCGTGTTCGCGGGCGTCGCCCTCGCCCTGGCCGGTCCGACGCTGCGTCGGCCCGCCCGGGCCGTCTCGGCGGTGGCGCTGGTCGACGTCTCGGACAGCGTGTCGGACGACGCCCTCGCCTTCGCCGACCAGGCCGTCCGCGCGCTGGGCCGTGCCGCCGCGACGCGCGGCGATCCGCCACCACGCGTGGTCCGGTTCGCGGCGCGCGCCGAGGAGATCGTCGACGGCGCGCCGGTTGTGCGCCTGCCCGCGCCTGCCGGCCAGGCGACCGATCTGGCGCTCGCGGTCGGCTTCGGCGCCGGCCTGGCCGACGCCACCGCGATCCCGCGCCTCCTGCTGATCTCCGACGGTGTCCCGACGCGCGGCGATCTGGCCGCGACCGCCGAACGCCTGCGCGATCGCGGCACACCGCTCTACGCGTTCGCCCTCCCTTCCGATCAGCGCGGCGACGTCGCGGTCGTCGGTCTGACGGCGCCCGACGACGTGCGGGCGCGGACGCCGTTCAACGTCGACGTGCGCCTGCTGGCCGATCGCGCCGCCGAGGTGCGCGTCCACCTGGACGGCGGCGGCGATCCGCACGTCGCGATCGACGAGCCCGAGCAGACGCTGGCGCTGCCAGCCGGCGCGACGACCGCGACCTTCACCGTGCGCATCACGGAACCGGGCACCGCCACGCTGCACGTGCGGGCGACTGCGACGGGCGGCGATCGCCATCCCGAGAACGACGAGGGGATGCTGGCGGTCGCGACGGCGCACGATCCCCGCATCCTCTGCCTGGAGGGCACGCCGGGCGCGTCCGGATCCTTCGCGCGCGCGCTGTCCGCCGAGCACATCGCCGCCGACGTGCGCGCCGCGCGGGGCTTGCCGCGCGAGCCGGACTTCGCGCGCTACGACCTGGTCGTGCTGGCCGACGTGCCGCGCGCGATGCTCCCCGACGCGACGCTGGCGGCGCTGGACGGGTTCGTGCGCCAGGGCGGCGGCCTGCTGGTCGCGGGCGGCACGCAGAGCTTCGGCCCCGGCGGCTACATGACGACGCGCCTCGAAACGATGCTGCCCGTCCGTCTGGACCTGCCCGACCGGCGCGAGGACGCGACGCTGGCGCTGGCGCTGGTCATCGATCGATCCGGTTCGATGGCGGGCCCGAAGATGGAGCTGACCAAGGAGGCGGCGCGCGCCACCGCCGAGGCGCTGCCCAACGACGACCAGATCGCCGTCATCGTGTTCGACAGCGCGGCGACGCCGGTGGTGCGCCTGCAGCGCGCCGCCAACCGCCAGCGCATCCTGGGCGACATCGCCCGCATCGGCGCCAGCGGCGGCACGTCGATCATGGCCGGGCTGCGCGAGGCGGTCGACGAGCTCTTGCCCGCGCACGCACGCAAGAAGCACATCATCCTGCTGTCCGACGGCGTCTCGTCGCCCGACGAGATCCCCGACCTGGTCGACGCGGCGGCGGCCGCGCGCATCACCATCTCGTCGGTCGCCGTCGGCGAGGGCGCCGACCTCGGGCTGCTCAAGATGATCGCCACCCGCGGCGGCGGGCGCTTCTATCACACCCGCGATCCGGCCAGCATCCCGCGCATCTTCTCGCGCGAGACCTCCGAGCTCGGCGACCGATCGATCGTCGAGCGGCCGACGGGTGTGCGCGTCGCGAAGCGCGTGGCGGCTCTGGCGGGCGTGCCGCTGGACGCGGCGCCGGCGCTGGGCGGCTACGTCGTCACCCGTCCTCGCCCGCAGACCGAGCTGGTCCTGGCGACGTCGGACAGCGCGCCGCTTTACGCGCGGTGGCAGCTCGGGCTCGGGCAGGTGGCGGCGTGGACCAGCGACCTCGGCGCGCGCTGGGCGGCGGCGTGGTCGCGCTGGCCGCCCTACGAGAAGCTGTGGGCCCAGGTGGCGCGCGCCACCATGCGCCGTCGGGCGGCCGCGCACTTCCCGATCCGGAGCACACGCGCCGGCGATCTGGTGCGCCTCACCGTCGACGCGGTCGGCGCCGACGACCGCTTCCTGGTCGGGCTGGACGGCAGCGTCCAGGTGACCGCCGTCAGCCCCGGCCGGCCCGCCGCGCCGCCGACGACGCTGCCGATGAGCGAGACGGCGCCGGGCCGCTACGAGGCGAGCTTCCACCCCGACGTCGAAACCGGCGCACTGCTGTTCGCGGCGACGCTGTCGGCGGGCACGACGCCGGCCGCGGCGGCGAGCGGCCGGATGACGCTGCCGTTCGCGCCCGAGCTGCGCCCCCACCCACCCGCCGGCCAAGGCGACGCCAGCAAGGGGCCGGCCGACAATCCGGGTCTACGCGAGGGGCCGGCCCTGCTGGCCGCGACGGCGGCGCGCACGGGCGGGCGGCTGATCGGCGACGTGCGCGACCTTTACGAGGCCAGCCAGGACCGCCGCGAGACCCGCCAGCCGCTCCGGACGCCGATCCTGCTGGTCACCGCCCTGCTGTTCGTCGCCGACGTCTTCTTCCGCCGGGTCCAGCTGCCGCGCGACGACTGAAACGATGATTGATTGACTGGCGACGGCAAGTTTGGCAGATCACTGCGTTCCCGAAGTATTCTTCCCGTCTCACATACAAGCCACGGGGCGTGGCGCAGTCTGGTAGCGCGTTCGGTTCGGGACCGAAAGGTCGGAGGTTCAAATCCTCTCGCCCCGACAACTCTAAGTCCGCGGGATCGCTTTCCAGCGGTTCCGCGTCGACTCGACGGCGCGTGCCCCTTTTCGGGGCCGGGTAGTAAATGGGTAGTAAATGGAGCCGCGAGGCGCAGCGTCGCGCGCGTGTCGGCG
>DATFXS010000218.1:0-3122 GCA_035315605.1 Polyangia bacterium | reverse complement strand
CGCTTTCTACGAAGTCGATGGGTCGCCGTTGTCGGGCCACTGCACCGTGCTGCGGTTCCATCCGCAGGCGTTCGGCCGCCTCCAGACCGTCTGCGCGACGCGCTATAACGGCCTCGGCCAGCCGCTGACGCTGCCACTGCCGGCGGCGCTGGTGGTGCGCAACGCGCCCGGGTTCCGCGCCGCGCGCTGGTACCGCCCCGACGAGCAACTCGATGACGCGAGCGGTGTCATCTCGTTCCACGACCTGCGCGGGTTCATCGTCGACCCGATTTACGTCGCGGCGCTCTTCGCGGACCTGTTGACGGCATTGCCCGGCCTGCAGCCGGCGGCCGTGACGGCGGCTGCCAACGGTCCCGGCGGCGTGACCAACATCGCCGCACTAGCATCGGGCACCCTCCTGCATTTCATCGATCCACACGGCAACCCGCCGCAGATCGGATCGCCGGGCGCGAACCTGATCACGTCGAACTCGAATACTGCCATCAACGCCCAGCTGATCACGCTGGCCGCCGGCGACACGGTTGCCGCCAACAATGCGACGACGCCGCTGCGCTTCGGCCTCGCCACCAACGGCACGATGGGCAAGGCGGCGCTGGCGCCGCCGGCCCTCGTGCAGGGAACGCTGGCGCGGCAGTTCTACCGCGTGATGGTCGTCGACTCACCGTTCTATCTCCTTGGCAATCGCACCGGCGGCCCGGTCAAGGGCATCGACCCGGACGACGGGCGCATTCCGCCGGAGCTGCTGCCGGTGGTGCGCGATCAGGTAAACATCGACTACACGGTCGATGGACCAGAGACGCTCGGCGAGGCGACGCGCATCCTCAACCGCACATCGCCGAACATGATCCTCGCCGTGTCGCCGGTAATCGACCAGACGCTGGTGACGCCGGCGGCACCGGGGGCAAATGCGCACTGGCCGGCGTTCCCGGCGCCCAATACCAACGCCGCGTTCCCCGCGCCGCCTGTCCGTCTCACGTCCGCGAACGTGACTGCCGCGTTCACCGCGGGCAAGGACGTCGTCGTAACCCTTACCGCCGGCGCTGCGCCCGACGGCGCCACCGTGCGCATCTTCCCGCAGCAGTTCGTCGAGATCCACTCCATCAACGTCAGCGAGCCGTCGTTCGTGCGCGGCGACGGCGGCGCGAGCATCGCCGCCGCCGGGGCACCGACCAACGTCCTGCTGATCAACCCCTTCAACCTCGGCGATGCACAGCCGAAACCGAACCCGGCGGTGCTGACGATGGACATCGTGGTCGCGCCGCGCGTCGGCCGGCGGCGCCTCACCGGCGCGCTGGCCGTAAACGTCGCCGCAGGGTCCGCAACCGTGCCGCCGACGCCCTTCTTCGGCCCGCCGGCCAACAACATCATGGGAATGATGGTGCCGACCTCGCAGGGCGTCGCCGAGTCGCCGCTCTTCGGCATCCCGACCACGATCACACCGCCGGCCGCGCAGCCGGCCGACTTCCTCGGGCTCGTGCTCAGCCTGGCATCCGAGGCGGCGCCGCGCCAGGCGCCGCGGCTGCCGACGATGGCACGCTTCGAGACGGTGGCAGTCACTGGGACGACGGGCGGAACGCCGACGGGAACGCTCCTCTGGGAGGGGCTGCTCACCGGAGGCCGGTGGGCGGGCGAGGCACGCTCGGCGCAGCACGCAGAGGGCAACCCGGGCAACCCGGCGGGCCTCGACGTGCACGCGCCCGGCGTCTCGGTGACCGGCGCGCTCGCCTACGATCTCGCGCTGCACGCGGCGCGGCGAGTGCAGTCGATCATCCCGCGGCCACTGCCCGGCGGCGGCTGGACGAACGGCTGGATTGCCCTCACCGGCGGCGACAACTTCAACCAACCCGATGACAGCGCCAACGGCACGAACACTGGAACCGGCGTCCTGCTCGACACCGTCGCCGTCGGTTGCGAGACGTCGTGGCTCTCGAACTTCGACACACCGGACCAGAACACGACGCTCGACACGCTGCTGCAGAACGCCGCCACGCTGATTGGGGTGCCGAAGCCGGGCGCGGGCACTTTCAACGTCAACAACGAGCCGCGGCTCCAGCAGCAAGTGCGGCGCGAGTTCTTCGCCGCCAAGCAGGGGTTCCGCGACGCGCAGTGGTCGCTGCGGCGAGCGTTCGCGCAGGCGCGGGAGCTGGTCTACATCGAGTCGCCGCAGTTCGCGCGCACCGCGCGGCCGTCGGGATCGCCGCAGCCGTACGAGCTCGACTTGGTCGCCGTCCTCGCCGGCAGCCTGACCGCACACAAGAACCTGCGCGTCATCATCTGCACGCCGCGCTTCTCGGACT
Organism: Polyangia bacterium; assembly: GCA_035315605.1. Lineage (GTDB taxonomy): Bacteria > Myxococcota_A > Polyangia > Fen-1088 > Fen-1088 > JADGRB01. The sequence continues at coordinate 825 of DATFXS010000218.1, read as the reverse complement.
ACGCCAACAATTTCGAGACCTTCCACCGGCAGCACTACGCCGCACGGATGGAAGCGCTCGGCGATCTGCAGGCGGCCGCCAAAGATCGCGTGCTGCTGTTTCACCCGGTCGGGTTCCCGGGCCGCGTCGCCTACATCCGCACCACTTCGATCGTCGTCGACGACGTCTGGTGCCTCGTCGGCGCAACGCATTTCCGCCGCCGGGGCATGACGTTCGACGGCAGCGCCGCCATCGCCTCGTTCGACCGCCACATCACCGATGGCTATTCGACGAAGGTGCGCAACTATCGCCGTTCGCTGATGGCAACGAAGCTGAACGTCCCCGCGCCGGCGGTCGGGCAGCCGCTCAGCGGCGAGTGGGTGCGCCTCGGCAGTCCGGCAGGTGCGTTCGACGTCGTGCACGATCTGCTGGAGCAGGGCGGCTTCGGCCGGCTGCAGAGCATCTGGCCAGGACCGCCCGACCACGACGTCGCGACGGCGCAGCCGGAAGTCGCCGACCCCGATGGTTCCAACGGCGCGACGATGTACAACACGCTGGCCGCAATGTTCAACGAAGCGGGAAGCTAGAGCGCCGAAGATCGCAGGTGTGTCCTGAAGGGTTGTGGTTGTTCAAAACTCAATAGCCGCGGCCAAGCAGGGACAATCTACGGTGAATCCGCTCTGCGGGCGGCGAAGCGCTGACGCTTTTTCGAGAATCGTTTCAGTTCGGGCACCTGAATCCGTGATCGAGGTACACGTCGACGTGATCCTTGATGATCGCCTCCAGCAGATTCGCGACGGCGGTCAGGTGCTCTTGGCGAAGCACGGCAAGCTCGTTCAGGAGTTG
>DATFXS010000217.1:0-3694 GCA_035315605.1 Polyangia bacterium | reverse complement strand
CTCCGACTTGGAGGGTGGCTCGGGATAGAGCGCGCGCAGACGGGCGACGGCGAAGTCGCCCCAGGCGGTGCCGCCGACATGGCGCGCAAACGCGTCGACCCAATGGTGCATCGCGCGCGAATCGGTCGCCTGCGGCTCGGCGTCCGGCAGCGCGAACCGGAAATGCTCGGGCGTGCCGTTGCAGCTCCGCGGCAGGAAGACGTGCGCGATCTGGTGCTCGCCCCGCGCCGGCAGGGGCCGTCGCACGACCAGCACGCCGTCCTCACCGGCGCCATTGCCGTCCGCGCCTTGCGACCGCAGGCTCGAGAACCAGGCGGACCACGGCCGCCGCGTGTCGACGGCGCCCTGGATGCGGACCTCGGCGCCCGTCTCCTGCCGCTCGCCCTCGCAGCGAAGGTGCTCCGCCGTGGAGACGATCAACGTCTCGAAACCACGATCGACGTGGCGGGCGATCGTCTTGCCGAGCGCGCGCAGCTCGGTGTGCTCGGTGGTGGCTGGCGATTTCGGGATTGTCGGCAACGGGGCAACGACGGCACCTTCGCCGTCACCGCCGGCGGCGCCCGCAGCGGGCGGCGGCGCTTCAGCAGCGACGGGCCCGGCGGCGATCGGACGGGCGCAGGTCAGATTCAGCGCGGCCAGCGCGGCGGTGCCAAGAGCCGTGACCAGGCGACGGGTGGCGCGGGGGCGCATGGGCGCGGATTGTGGCACAGGATGCAGGTTGCGCGCCCGGCTCAGCGCGGCGCGACGCCCTGGAGGACGGGCACCCCCGCCAGCGACACCACGAGGATCCGGAGTTTCCCGCCCTCCCCGGTGAAGACGAATCCGATCGGCACCGCGCCGGCCCGCGAATCGAGCACGCCGCTCGCCTCGATCGTCCTCGCGGTCCCCGCGCTCTGCTGGCGCAGACTGTTCAGCGTCACCGAACGCGCGCCCGCGAGAATCGGCGAGGCCGCACACGTCTTCGCGAACGCCGGCAGCGAAACCGCGTCGCGATAGGGAGCGGCGAGCAACGCGTAGGCGTCGGCGTGGCGGCCCGCGGCGATGTGGGCAACGAACGGCGACGCGACCGCGGCCGCTGCGTCCAGCATCGACGGCCCCCGGGGACTCTCCATCCGCGCGACCTCGGCGTTCGTCTCCGCGAGCGCGCGGTCCCGGCTGGTCTGGGTGACCTTGTTGACGAGCAGGACCATGCCGATCGCGAACGCGATCCCGAGCACAATCGACCAGACCAGCACTTTCGAGGCGCCCACCGGCGCCATCTTAGACGACTGCAGGTCGCGGGCGAGTATCTGGTAAGTTGCGGACGTGGCATCCGGCCTCAGATGGCGGTTGGCGATCGTCGCGGTCGTAGCCTCGTGCGCGCACACCCAGCCGACCACCGTCGAGCTGGCGAGCGGCCCCCTGCCCCGGTTCTGCGCGGCCGACGAATGCGCGGTGGTCGTCAGCCACAACGTCGACATCGAATCGTGCGAGTGCGCGGCGCGCCAATACGACGAGACGCTGGGCGCACGTCTGGACCTGGTGTTCGCGGTGCCCTCGGGCGGCGGCAAGGCCAAGGTCGCCGTCGGACGCGCCATCGGAACGCCTGAATCACTGCAGAAGTGCGTGGTCGAGCGCGCCGGCGACTGGACGTTTCCGTCGCCGGCCGCGGGCGCGACCCGGTTTCGCGCCGGGATCATCTTCGCGCCCGACGATCACGGCGCCTGCCCGCCGGGTCCGAACGCGTCCGTGCGGCACGCGACCGCGAGCAAGGAGAAGATCCGCGCCGCCCTGGCCGCGCGCCAGGACGAGGTGAAGGCCTGCGTCCAGAAGGCGCTCGGCGGCGCGAGCGAGCCGACCGGCCGCGTGGTCGTCACCTTGATCTTCAATCGCGACGGGCGCGTCATCCAGGCGCAGGTCGACGAGGCGACCGTCCACGACCAGCGCGTGGACGAATGCATCACCGATCGCGCCTACGACTGGTCGCTCCCTCGGCCGTCACCACCCGGCGTCGTGACGGTCAGCTATCCGTATTCGTTCGCGCCCGAGGCGCCGGGCGAGTAGCCGCCGACGCGTCGCCCGCGTCAGCGCGCGGGGGGCCGCCAGCGGAGGCTGGCGAGCACGGCGCGGCAGGCGTCGCGCGCCGGCACCTTGTCGTCGGAGGTGCAGATCACCGACGACGCGAGGTGGGCGTCGCGCTTGACCATCCAGGCGCAGACCGACTGCGCCGCGCTCTTCGCGACGAAGCCGACCGCGGGCAGATCGCCCAGCCGATCGCTGATCGTGTCGCCGACGGCGTAGCCGAGGCCGCGCTGCCGTTCGGCCAGCTGTCCCAGGAAGAAATCGACGTCGACGACCTCCTTGAGAACCGCCGTGCTGATCAGCAAATGCGCGCCGCCGCTGCTGATGGCCTTCAGTTTGCGGCCCGCTTTGTCCAGTTCCAGATGCCAGCCGTCCGGCGCATCGACCGAAAGCGCCGGCAGCTTCGCCGACGAGAACCGGCGGGCCGACACCACCTCGTCGTCGGCGACAGCCACGGCTCCCGGCGGCGGCGGCGCGGCCAGCGCGCCGAACTGGGAATCGACCGGCCGCGACAGCACCGCGCCCGCGGCGCCCGCGGCGACCGCGACGAACAGCGCGACGACGCCCACCCGCCGCCGGAACACCCGCGCCTGCGCGGGCATCGACCGGCGCGCGCTCCACAAGACGGCGATTGAGGTCACCGCGCCCAGAGCCGCGACCACCGCCAGCGCGATCGACAGCCCGTGTTGCAACGAAGGGTTCGCCAGGGCGTCCACGCGCTGGCAGCACAGATACCACGGGACGCCGCTGGGCGCGGCCGCTGCTGGCGACTGGCTAGAACGACGGCAGCGAGCCGTCCGACTTGCGCGCCGCCTCGAGCGCCGAGCTGCTCGGGCAGGGGCTGAGGTTCGTCACGCTGCCGGACAGCGCGCGACTGCCGCTGTCGTTCAACCCGGACGAGTTGCCGCAGCCGCGGCAGTTGGTGCAGTTCGACGTCGCATCTGCGCCGTTGTCCGTGTAGCCGTACTTCGTATTGTTGACGGCGAGCGTGTTGCTGAGGACGTGCTTGCCCGGGCCTTTGCCCATCTTGAACCCATTGCCATCGCCGTTCGTCGCGTTCCGGCGGTTGCTGTCGATCGCCCAGCAGTTGTCGAACGTCACCGGATCGGTCCAGCCGTAGACGTCGAATCCGTCGTCCGCGTTGTACCAGGCGCGGCAACCGCGGAAGACGTTCCCCGTTCCGCCCGCCTTCTTGGCGCCGAAGCCGTCCGAGTCCTCTCCGTCGCCGGTGATCCCGATGTTGTTGTACGAGTCGCAGTTCAGGATCAGGTTGTTCGACCCGGGCGGGCCCACGGACATGTCTGAACCGCTGTACTGGCTGATCGTGATGCCCGTGTTGCCGCAATTGTGGACGGCCACGTTCTCGATCGTGTTGCCGCCGCCTTCGATCTTGATGCAGTTGTAGGGCGCGTTCTTGATCTCGAGGCCCTTCACGTGCCAGTAGCTGCCCTTGATGTGCATGGCGATGCCGGTCGTGGTCAGGGCGTCGGTGGGCAGGCCCGAAGCATCGATGACCGGCTTCTCGCCGGCGGCCGCGAAGATGTTCATGTTGTTGGTGGCGGTGCCGGCGCGGATCGCACCGATGTCGATCTTGTTCGGGTACGAGTAGGTCCCGCCGCGCACCCAGATCGTT
>DATFXS010000216.1:0-9750 GCA_035315605.1 Polyangia bacterium | reverse complement strand
GCCTCCGCCAGCTCCGGCTGTGCCTCCGGCTCCGCCCGTCGCGCCCGCCGCCCCAGCGCTGCCGGAGTTGCCGCCTCCGCCACCACCGCCGCGTGAGCCGGCGGAACCCGCCGCGCCTGCAGCGCCGCCCGTGCCGCCGCTGCCGCCCGTCGCTCCGCCGCCACCACCGCGGCCGCCGCCGCCCGCGGTCCCCGAAGTCCCGCCGACGCCGCTGCCGCCGCCGCCACCGGTGCCACCGCCGCTGGAACCACTGGCGCCGCCAGTGGCGCCGCCGATGCCACCGGAGCCGCCGCCCGCGCCCCCGCCGCCCGGGCCGCCGCTGCTCCCCGAGCTACAGGCGACAAAAAGAGGAACAGCAAGCAGGAGGGATCGCAGGCCTGGACGCGTCACCGCGCCATTGTATGCCGGCCGCCTCAGGCGTGCGCGGTCAGGAGTTGCTGCAACTCGCCCTTCTGATGAAGGTCGCGGACGATGTCGGCGCCGCCGATCAGCTTGCCGTCGACGTACAGCTGCGGGTAGGTCGGCCAGCTCGAATACTCCTTGAGGCCTTCGCGCAGCTCCTGGTCAGCGAGGATGTTGTAGGACTCGAACGGCACGCCAGTCTGCTTGAGGATGCCGACCACGGCCGCCGAGAACCCGCACTGGGGCATGGCGGGGTTTCCCTTCATGAACAGCATCACGCGCCCGCGGGCGATGGTGTCGGCGATGCGCTTGCGGAGATCTTCGGTCACGTCTCAGCCTCCTGTCCAAATGCCAAATGGCAGCGTTGTCACTTGCGTTGATACTCTTCCGGCGTCGCGGTCGTCAGCGCGAGCGCGTGAATCGGCGCGGCCGGGCCGTGAATCGCGTCGCTGAGCGCCGCGTACACCAGCCGGTGGCGTTCGACCGCGCCCTTGCCGACGAACGCCGCCGAGACCACGGTCGCGTCGAAGTGGTCGCCGCCACCGGTCGTGTCGATGACGCTGACGTCCGCGTCGGGGAGCGCGGCGCGGATGCGCGTGCGGATGTCGTCGGGTGTCATGGGACCACGGGGCCTTTATAGCGCTTTGCGAATCGAAGTCGATCGAGTCTAACCTGTGCGCCATGGCGTGCTCTCGCAACGGTTGGTCGGTCGGTTCCATCGTCGTCGTGGTCTTCGTGGCGCTCGCCGGGGCCGGATTTGGATGTAGCGGCGGCGGCGGCGCTGGAACCGGCACGGCCGGGAAGGGCGGTTCAGCCGGTGGCGCCGGGGGCCGGGGCGGGCGCGGAGGCTCCGCTGGCAGCGTCGCGGGCACGGGCGGCAGCGCGGGCGCAGCCGGCAGCGGAGGTGCGGCGGGCGCGGCTGGAGGGGCCGGCGCTTCGGGCGGCAACGCGGGCGCTGGCGCCACGGGCGGCACCGCAGGCGCGGCGGGCGGCGGCGCTGGCACGGGCGGTGGGAGCGCGGGCAGGGGCGGAGGCGGCGGCGGCGCGGGGACCGGCGGCGCGGGGACTGGCGGCAGCGCCGGGACCGGCGGAGGTGGCGGCAGCGCGGGGACCGGCGGCAGCGCGGGAACGGTCGGCACGGGCGGCAGCGCAGGAACGGGCGGCGGCTCGGGGACGGTTGGCACGGGCGGCAGCGTCGGCACCGGTGGCGCGCCTCCCTGCACGCCGACGGGCCCCGAGAGCTGCTTCAACGGCCTCGACGACGACTGCGACGGCAACGTCGACTGCGCCGATCCGGACTGCTATCCGATCGCCGAGTGCGTCCCCAATGAGACCGACGTCCAGTTCGGCACGCTCGTCGCTCAGACGGCCGCCTGCCCGCCGCACTTCGGCGGCGGCGCGACGGCGCTCGATCAGGGGCTGAGCGCGCCTTCGACCTGCACCGGCTGCAGCGTGACGCCCGCGCTGACCTGCACGACGACGGCCCACGAGATGTCGGACTGCACCTCCGGGTTGGTGAGCGAAAGCGTGGCGCTCAGCTCGGCCGCCTGCGCCAACAACGGCGGACCCGGCTACAACTGGACGTCCGGCGCCGTCCACGTCGACGCGCTCACCGCGGCGGGCATGTGCGCTGCGTCGGGCACGCCCGCGCCTTCGCCTCTCGCCTGGCAGACGCAGACCAAGTTCTGCGCCACGCAAGAGCTCGGCGGCGGCTGCGCGACCGGAGACCGTTGCGTCCCGAAGGTCCCCACCGCCGGCAAGCATTGCGTCCTCGCACCCGGGTCGACGGCCTGTCCGTCCAACTACGCCGCGGAGGGAACCCAGCCGTGGTACACAGGGGTCCAGGACGGCCGCAGCTGCGGAAGCAGCTGCAGTTACTTCCCGGCGGGCGGCGCGTGCGGTTCGAGCTTCGTCCGGCTGTACCTCGATACGGCCTGCAGCGGCATCAGCGACGCGGTCACGCCGAACAGCGACGCCTGCAGCCTCGATTCGCCGCTTCGATCATTCGCGGTCGTGCTGCAGAACATCACGTTGCCGACCTGCTTGCCGACCAACACCGTCTCCGGCACCGCGGTACCGAACGGCCCGCAGACCCTCTGCTGTCTGTAGGTCAGCCGGGCGGAACGCCCTCGCGGCCGAGCGCGCGGGCTATACTTGCGCCCGAATCATGACCCTGGGAACGCGCGTCACGCTGGTGACGACGACCGTCATCGCGTCGGTGCTCGCGGTGTCCGGGTACGCGGCGCTGAAGGTGCGGCGCGCGAACCTGGAGGCCGACCTCGGGCGCGAGGCGTACGAGATCGCGGTCGCGCTGCGCGCCGGCATCGAGCCCGTGGCCGCGAAGGGGGACGCGCTCAGCGACCTCCTGCACGGGCGCATCCGCGCCGCCCGCCAGCCCGACGAGGTGTTCCAGCTGGAAGTCCTGAGCGGCGGCACCGACGCCAAGACCGACGACGAGGCGTGGCTCTTGTTGATGCAGGCCGCCGAGATCCAGTCGGCGCCCGTGGGCCGCCTGTTCGACTCGGCGTCGGGCTCGCGCTCGTACGCGATGGCGGTTCCGCTGTACGACGCCGTGGGGCTGGAGCTGCCGCGCGGCCATCCGGCGCGCAAGCCGGTCGCCGTCATCGGGATGCGCCGGGACACCGGCTACATCGACGCCGAGGTGTCGGCGACCGCGCGCCGGGTCGTGCCGGTCTTCCTGCTGGTCGTCGTCGGCGTCGCGCTGGTCGTCTGGTTCGCGCTTCGGCGGACGGTGGTGCGGCCGCTGCGGCGCATGGTCGAAGGGATCGACGCCGTCGGCAAGGGCGACCTGTCGCGCGTCATCCTCGCCGAGCGCGACGACGAGATCGGCACGATCGCCGGCCGGTTCAACGCCATGACCGGGTCGCTGCGCGAGGCGCGCGAGGACGGCGAACGGGCGGCCAGCGCGCGTCTGACGCTGGAGGAGCGGCTGCGCCACGCGGAGAAGCTGGCGACGATCGGCCAGATGGCGGCGGAGATCGCGCACGAGCTCGGCACGCCGCTGAACGTGATCGGCGGGCGGGCCCGCGCCATCGGAAAGAAGGCGGGCGACGCGGCCGAGGTGGCCAAGAACGCCGGCATCATCAGCGGCGAGGTCGCGCGCATCACCAAGATCATCAACCAGGTGCTCGACTTTTCGCGGCCGCGCGGTCCCACGCTGACGCGCGTCCGGCTGCGATCGGTCGTGGGCGAGGCGCTGGCGTTCGTGGGCGAGACCGTGCGGCGCCTCGGCATCACCGTCGATTTTGGCGCCGCGCCGGCGCCGCCCGAGGTGCCCGGCGATCCGGATCAGATCCAGCAGGTCTGCCTGAACCTGATCACCAACGCGATCCACGCGATGCCGAACGGCGGCACCTTGCGCATCACCACGGAGACGGTGGTGCGCCGCAAGGGCGGCCTGGATCTGGCGCCGCCCGCGGAGTACGTCGTGCTGACCATCGCCGACACGGGCAAGGGGATCCCGGCCGCCGATCGCGACAAGATCTTCGAACCGTTCTTCACGACCAAGGACGCGGGGCAGGGGACCGGCCTCGGTCTGGCGGTCAGCCACGGCATCGTCAAGGACCATGACGGCTGGATCGAGGTCGACAGCCCGGCATCGGGCGGCGCGCTGTTCCGCGTCTACCTGCCGTGCGCGGCCGCGACGCGGGCGGATGAGCCGACGATCCCGCCCGCCGAGGGGGCCGAGAGTCAACCAGGGGTTGAACAAGCGAAGTCGATGGGCAAGGATTGAGGGAACCTGCTCTCGTAGTCCCGAATGGCTGACGCGGCTCCCACAGTTTCCGATCTCCCCGCCGAGCCCGCGAGCAGCGGGCGCGGCGCGACCATCCTGATCGTCGAGGACGACGGGGCGATGCGGATGATGCTGCGCGAGGCGCTGGAGGAGGACGGCTATGCCGTCGAGGCCGTGGGCGGCGGGCGGGCCGGCATCGAACGCGTCAAGCAGGGCGGCATCGACCTGGTCATCTCCGACGTGAAGATGCCCGACCTCGACGGCCTGGACATGCTGCGTGAGATCAAGGCGGTCACGCCTTCGCCCCACGTCATCACGATCACCGCGTTCGGTTCCATCGACACCGCGATCCGCGCGGTCAAGCTGGGCGCCTTCGACTACATCACCAAGCCGTTCGACGTCGATCAGCTGATCCTGTCGGTGCAGAAGGCGCTGGACGAGCGCGCGCTCCGTTCGGAGCTGGCGCGGCTGCGCGACGAGGTCCAGCGCAGCTACCGCTGGGGCAACATCGTCGGCAAGTCGGCGGCGATGCAGGCGATGTTCGCGCTGATTCGCCGGCTGTCGGGGTCGACGCTGTCGGTGCTGGTGACAGGCGCCTCCGGCACGGGCAAGGAGCTGGTGGCCAAGTCGCTGCACTTCAACAGCCCGCGGCGCGAGCGGCCGTTCCTGCCCATCAACTGCGCGGCCATCCCGGACACGCTGCTGGAGAGCGAGCTCTTCGGCTACAAGCGGGGCGCGTTCACGGACGCGCGCAGCGATCGCGCCGGCATGTTCGTGGAGGCGGACGGCGGCACGATCTTCCTCGACGAGATCGCCGAGCTGTCACCGGCGCTGCAGGCGAAGCTGCTGCGCGTGCTGCAAGAGGGCGAGATCCGCCCGCTGGGGGCGACGCGCAGCCAGAAGGTCGACGTGCGCGTCGTGGCGGCCACCAACAAGGACCTCGAAGAGAACCTCGCGAACGGCACGTTCCGGCAGGATCTCTTCTACCGATTGAATCAGGTTCACATCCACCTGCCGGCCCTGCGCGATCGCCCCGACGACATCCTGCCTCTGGCCGAGCATTTTCTGGTGCAGAGCGCCACCCGCGCCGCCAAGGACGTGCGCGCCTTTCACGAGGCGGCGAAGAAGGCGCTGCTTGGCCACGGCTGGCCCGGCAATGTGCGCGAGCTGGAGAACGTCGTCGAGCGCGCGGTCGCGCTGGTCGAGGGCCCGCTGGTGCGCGTCGACGATCTGCCCCCGCTGCCGTCGTCGACGCGCGACCGGCGTCCCGCGGAGGTTCAGGGCGCTCAGGCAGCGCAGTCGACGGATAGCGAACAGGACCCTCTGGCGGCTGCGCTGGCGCGGAGCCTGACGCTGGCGGAGCTGGAACGTGACTACATTATGAAGGTGCTGGCGGCCGAGAGCGGCAACAAGACGCGCGCTGCCCAGCGGCTGGGGCTGGACCGCAAGACGCTGTACCGGAAGCTGGAGGAGTACGCGGCTGCGGGGGGCGCCGGCACCGACGGCGGCCAGGGGCCAGGGCAGGGGGAAGGCGAGCGCTGATGCAGTCGACGGTGAAGTTCTCCGCGCGTGTCGAGCCGGGCGCCGATCTGGTGCGCTCGCCGGTGACCGATCAGCCGTGCGTCTACTGGCGCCTGCGAATCGTCGAGCGGCTGACCGACCGCAGCCAGCTGGTGCACGAGATGGCGTCGTCGCAGCCGTTTCGTCTGGTCTGGGGCGCGCGCGGGGGAGAGGTGGCGCCCGTCCGCATCCTGATCGAACCGGACAGCGCGCGCATCGACGCGCCTCCCGCGTTGCATCGGCCCGGCTCCCCGGGCGCGCTGGCGGTCGCGCGCGCGTTCGGATTCCCCGGGACGCTATCGGTCGAGGAGATCACGATCCAGTCCGGCGAAGAGGTCGCGGCGGAGGGGATCCTGCGCCACGCGGTCGTCGAGGCGGGGCCGTTCCGCACGATCGAGCGCGAGCCCGAGCTTTACGACGCGACGCTGACGGTCGCCAGCGTCAGCATCGGCCAGGCGCTGCTGCCGTGGGCGGTCGGCACGGCGGCGGCGGTGCTGGGCGGAATCGGCCTGGCGACCTGGGCGGCGTGGCACTACCACTTCTCGCGCGACACGGCGTCGCAGGTTGCCGGCGTCGGCCATCCGCCCGCCCGGCTCGAGCGCCCGCAGTTTCCGCACCCGCGCCTGCCATGAACGGCGCGGGGCGGATGCGCGGCATCGCCATTTCTCTGGCGGCGTGCCTGGGCGGCGCCTGCGGCTCCCAGTCGACCGCTTATCCGCTCTATGCGAAGGTCGGTGCAGGCCCCGGCCCCGAAAAGGTCGCGACGCTGTATGGACCGGTCCAGACCGTCGACGATCAGAATGTCGCCGCCAAGGGTCGGACGTTCGAGCTTTTGCCCGGGTGTCACGTCGTGACGCTGCAACGGAACATCGGCGAGGGAAGCGCAACGGGGGCGTGGGCGGCGAACCTCCCGCGCCTCGTGGTCGCATTCGAGATGAAGCCCGCCCACCGCTACATCATCAGCTCGACATCGCCGGATTCGAGCGCGCCGGTCGGCCGCATCGTCTTGACCGCCACCGAGAAGGCGCCGGACGGAAACGTGGTGCGGGTGCCGTTCGCGCGCAGCGACGAAGACATCCGCAACTGCCGCAACTGGGCCACCTCGCAGGGCCTGTAAATCGGCGGCGCCTTCGGGCTTCGCTGCCCTTTGGGTTGAGGGGGCCGCGGTCTGTGTGTGCCCCTCCGTGCTCAAACAGTCCTCGCGGGTCGGTTCCAGATCTCCTCGGCAACCTCAATAGACCGCTGCGGAACTGCGCGCGGAGGGGCACACACAGCCCACGTCCTTCTCAACCCGACGTTTCGCTACGCCTTGAAACCTGCAGCTTTCGGGCGGAGTGAAGCGCCTTTATCGAGGCGCCGCGGACGTTGTGTTCCCGTCCCGCGCGCAGTTCCCGGAGCGGCCACGGACGTCCGTCGAGCAGATCTGGTTCCTGCCGCGTAGGGGTGTTTGAGCACGGGATGGGAACACAACGGCCGCGGCCCCCCGACGAAGAGAGCGAACGGAGCCTTACTGGGACGGGTCGAGGACGCGGCCCTGGAAGAGGATCGCGCCGGTCGGGTTGTGGCGGATGAAGAACAGGAATGGGCGATTCACGACCAGCGATGCCACGACCGCGTTGGTGCCGATCGCGACACCGGTGGCGGCGGCGGCGGTCGTCCCCTTCTCGTCGACGGCGATGATCGCCTTGTGAATCACCGATTGGACCGACAGGTCGTGGGCGCCGTCGATGCCGGAGAAGTCGGCCGCCGGGCTGAACGCCTCCGGCATGCCGAGCGCGCTCAGCGTCGCGTTCAGATCGACGGAGGTGTCGAACTTGAACTTCGGCATCAGGAGATCGCCGCCGGCCGCGACGTTCTGGCCACCCGCCAGGATCGGGCCGAGGCCGCTCGCCGTGAGGCCCGCCTCGAAGGCATCGAACGTCCCGGCGTCGGGGACGACGATGATCATCGACGTCGTGTCGCCGACGTAGTCGAGGGCCGCCGCGCTCCAGCCGGCGCCGCCGCCTCCCCACAGCTTGGCGTCGTGCTCGCCGATCATGGTGGGGACGCTCACGTCGCCGGTTGGCGCATGGAAGGTCGCGTTCATCGTTTGACTCTTGTTGAACGGCACCTTCCAGTCGCCGTGGAAGAAGACGGCGTTCGCCAGAACCAGTCGGGTGAGCGGAACGATCGATCCCATCGGGAAGAGCTCGGGGATCTGGGCCTCGGTCTGATCGGAGACCCAGCCGTTGATCGCCTTGCGGGCGCCTTCGGGGTCGGCCATGAAGTCCTCGACGAACATCCCGGCGCCGTAGTTCTCGGCGAGCGTGTCGAGGTAACTGGGCAGCACCACGAAGCCGTCCTGCAACCAGATCGAATTCGCGACCGCGAGGCGGAACGCGTCGGCGCCCGCGCCTGCCGGCGGCGTCGTCAGCGCGAGGTCGAGCGCGTCGAACGCCGGGTGGAGCCGGTCGGGCGGCAGCGAGAAGTGCAGCGTCGCCGCCATCTCGGCGGCCGTGGTGGTCGCGGCGCCCGCGTACAGCATCGCGAGCGCGGTGGAGATGCTGGTCTGCGAAAACACGAAGTTGCCGGCCTCTTGCCCGCGCAGCGCGAGGTGCATGTCGACGGCGAACGCGAGGTCGTCGGCCGCGAGCGTCGCCGCGTCGTCGGTCGTCACCGTGGGCGCCGTCACCCGAACCTTGTCCGATTTCAGCTCGGTCGCGGGCGGGCCGGAAGGGCCCGACGACCCGCCGCAGGCGGCGGCCAGGAGGGGCAGCGTGGACAGGATCCGCAGCCGGCGCGCGTTCGTCATGCCGCCTGCCGGCAGCAACCTTCGGGCCAGCCGAGACGCCCGGTTGTCCGGGGCCTTTCTGGGGCGCCGCCTCGAATTTCCGAGACGGGCGGGCGTTTCGGTCACGCCGTTACGGACAGATGATGGCCAGGTTGTCCCCGCTCATGAGCGGGGCGGCGAGGCAGCAGCACGCCTGCGTGTTGCAGCAGGTCTTGTAGTGGCAGATGCCGTTCTGGCAGGTGCCCGTCGAGCCGCACGTACAGCAGGTGCAGTCATCGGGGTAACCGCACGCCGTTCCGTTCGTCACGTTGGTGGTCTTGCAGCCGCCCGACCCGTCGCAGACCGAGCTGCTCTCGCATTGGCTGGCGAGGCAGCTGTAGGCGACGCCCGAGCAGACGCCTGCCCTGCAGACGTCGTTATAGGTGCAGTCGTTCCCGTCGTTGCACCCGGCCCCGTCGGGCGCACCGCCGCCGTCGATGCAGGTCTGCGCGCCGGTGTTGCAGGAGGTGACGCCGGTGATGCACCGGCTCGCGCTCGGATTCGTCGTGCACGAGAGCCCCGCGGTGCAGGAGACGCAGGCGCCGTTGCCGTTGCAGACCAGGTTGGTGCCGCAGGACGTGCCGGCTTGCTTCGGCTGGCTGTTGTTGCACACCATCGTGCCGGTGCTGCAGCTCGTGACGCCGGTGTAGCAGATGTTCGGGTTGGTCGTGCAGTTCTGGTTCGCCGTGCAGGCGCCGCAGTTGCCGTTCCCGTCGCAGACCAGGTTGGTGCCGCAGCTGACGCCGCCCATCTTGTTGCTGCCGTCGGCGCAGGTCATCGCGCCGGTCGAGCAGGAATAGACGCCGTTCTTGCAGACGCTCGGGTTGCCGGTGCAGGCGCCGCCGGCGGTGCAGGCGACACAGGCGCCGTTGCCGTCGCAGACCATGTTCGTGCCGCAGCTGACGCCGCCCGACTTGTTGCCGCCGTCGATGCACGTCATCGCGCCGGACGAGCAGGAGGTCGCGCCGTTCTTGCAGATGCTGGGGTTGGTCGTGCACGACTGGCCGGCCGTGCAGCCGACGCAGTTGCCGTTGCCGTCGCAGACCAGGTTGCTGCCGCAGTTCGTGCCGGCCTGCTTGCTGCTGCCGTCAACGCAGGTCATCGAGCCGCTCGAGCAGGAGGTCGCACCGTTCTTGCAGATGTTCGGGTTGCCGGTGCACGACTGGCCGGTGGTGCAGGCGACGCACATGCCGCTGCCGTTGCAGACCAGGTTGCTGCCGCAGCC
>DATFXS010000215.1:0-9732 GCA_035315605.1 Polyangia bacterium | reverse complement strand
GCCGAGATCCCGATCATCTGCTGGCGCAGCTCGCCGTAGGCGGTGCCGCGCTCGCGCTCCATCGCGCGGATCTGCTCGTCGAACTTCTCCAGCGACGCGCGCACCGGCCCCACCATCCCCTCGATCGCCTTCGTCTGCGCCGCCTGCTTCGCCTCGGCCTCGCTCGCCGTCTGCTCGCGCACGGCGCCGAGGCGCTCACTCGCCAGCGCCAGAAAATCCTCCTGGCTGGCGCGCAGCGATTCGGCCGCGATCGCCGCGAACGTGTCGCCCAGCTGGGCCCGCGCGCCGTCAATCGCCGCGCGCTCGTCCGCCAGCTGCCTGACCAGCCCATCCGCGCGCGCCGCCTCCGCCGCCCGCCGGCTCTCGGCCTGTCGCAGCGCCAGCTCCATCGCCGCCCGGACGCGCGCGGTCGCGAGCAGCCAGGCGAACGCGCCCGCGACCAGCCCTCCGACGAGAAATGCCACGATCCCGACGGCGACCAGGTCCATGCGCCTGCATACTATCCGCCTGTTCAGGTCACGGTCAAAATAATTGTCTGGTTCGCCGTGATGTCGCGGGCTTGGCGCGTGGCAGCGGGAGCGCGGCCGCGCTGCATCAGTTTTTCAATTCATTTTGAAAATTCTGGTGGCAGGTAGACGGGGCGCGCGCAAAAGTTCTATACGGGTACGTTTCAATGGCGGACGGCGGCATCAGCCAGCGCAAGGCGGACCACCTGGCGATCGCCGCCTCGGGCGCCGCCGCCTTCCACCGCCCGACCCTGCTGGACGACGTCCACCTGGTTCACTGCGCGCTGCCCGAGCGCGCCGCGGCCGACATCGATCTGACGACGACGCTGCTCGGGCGGACGATCCGCGCGCCGCTGATGGTGACGGGGATGACCGGCGGCACGCCGGCGGCGGGCGAGATCAACCGGGCGCTGGCCATCGCCGCGACCGCGCACGGCATCCCGTTCGGCCTCGGCAGCATGCGGGCCATGCTGCTGCACCCGGAGCTGACGCCGACCTACGAGGTCCGGCGGGGCGCGCCCAACGTCTACCTGTTCGCCAACCTGGGCGCGGTGCAGATCGCGACGATGGCGACCGTGACGGTGCGCGACGCGATGAAGCGCGTCGAGGCGGACGCGCTCTGCATTCATCTGAACGTCGCGCAGGAGATCGCACAGCCGGGCGGCGACCGTGACTTTCGCGGCTTGCTGGACGCGATCGCGCGCGTCACGGGCGAGCTCGGGCTGCCGGTGATGGTGAAGGAGACGGGCTGCGGGATCTCGCCCGCGGTGGCGCGGCGGCTCGCCGACGCCGGCGTGCGCGCCGTCGACGTCTCGGGCGGCGGCGGCACGTCGTGGACCGCCGTCGAGTCGCAGCGGGCCGAGGGCGCCGAGAAAGCGCGCGGCAACGAGCTGTGGGACTGGGGCATCCCGACGGCGGCGGCGGTCGCCTGGCTGGCGGCCGAATCCGTTCCCGGCGCGGGCATCGACGTGGTCGCGTCGGGCGGCATCCGCAGCGGCCTCGACGTCGCGCGCGCGCTCGCGCTCGGCGCGCGGCTGGGCGGGCTGGCGCAGCCGGCCTTGCGCGCGGTGACGGACGGCGGGCTCGAGGGGGGCGATGCGTTCCTGGCCCAGATCATCGACGGCGTCCGGTCGGTGGCCCTTCTGTGCGGCGTGGCGCGGGCCGGCGATCTGGCGACGGCGCCGCGGGTGATCACTGGCGAGCTGGCGCAGTGGCTGTCGCAGAGGCCGCGATGAGCGCCGAGACGGGCCGGACGACACAAGCGACGCCGACGGGGCACGGCCACGGCAAGGTGATCCTCGTCGGTGAGCACGCCGTCGTCTACGGACACCCGGCGCTGGCGGCGGGGCTGTCGGTCGGCGTCGCCGCGCGGGCGTGGCCGGGAAGCGGTCGGCTGCGCGTGCCGGCCTGGGGTCTCGAGGCGGCGGCCGGCGACGACACTCCGGTCGGGCGCGCGCTGGCGGCGATCGCGCGCCGGCTGGAGGCGCCCGCGCTGGACTTCGACGTCGAGGCCGAGCTGCCGTCGCGCGCGGGCCTCGGCAGCTCGGCGGCCCTCGCGGTGGCGATCGCGCGCGCGACGGCGGTCGCGGTTGGACGGGCGGCGGACGACGGCGCGGTGGACGCGGCGGTCGACGAGGCCGAGGCGATCTTCCACGGCAATCCGTCGGGCATCGACGCGGCCGCCGCGAAGAGCGGCGCGGCCGGACGGTTCACGCGCGCGGACGGCTGGCGTCCCGTGCCGGTGCGGCAGGCGATCCGGCTGTGCATCGGGCTGTCCGGGCGGCCGCGCGACACGGCCGCGCAGGTGGCGGCGGTCGGCCGCTTGCGTGAGCGCCTGCGCGTCGCCGACGACATCCTGGCGACGCTGGGCAAGCTGGCCGACGACGCCGCCGAGGCGCTGGGCCTGGGCGACATCGACGGGCTGGGCCGGACGTTCGACGCCGCCCACGGCCTGCTGTGCGCGCTGCGCGTGTCGGGGCCGGAGCTGGACGCGCTGGTCCACACCGCGCGCGGCGCGGGCGCGATCGGCGCGAAGCTGACCGGCGCGGGCGGCGGCGGCGCCGTGATCGCGCTGGCGCCCGGCCACGAGCGCGACGTGCTGGCGCGCTGGCAAGATGCGGGCTTCGCCGGCTTCATCGCCGAGATCGCGGCGACGGGGGCGGTGCCATCGTGATCGAGACGCCCTCCTCACAGCGTCACGAAAGCCGTGGATCTGTACGTGGTCGTGGACCTGTACGTGGTCGTGGACCTGTACGTGGTCGTAGTCGTAGACGCTGTCGTAGTCGCTGTCGTGTGCTTGGACGTGCTCGGAATTCGTACAGGCACACGACTACGACAGCGTCAGCGTCTACGACTACGTTCACGTCTACGACTACGTTCACGTACAGGTCCACGACCACGTTCACGTTCAGGTGCGCGTCATGAGCACGCCGAACGCCGTCACGGCCGTCGCGGGGACGAACATCGCGCTGGTGAAATATTGGGGGAAGCGCGACGTCGCGCTGAACCTGCCCGCGACCGGCAGCCTGTCGCTGACGCTGGACCGGCTGGGCACGCGGACGACGGTCGCCTTCGACGACGGCGATCGCGATCGGCTGGTGCTCGACGGCGCGCCGGCGAGCGACGCGGCGACGACACGCGTGTCGGCGTTCCTGGATCGCGTGCGCGCGCGTGCCGAGATCGCCCGCCGCGCGCTGGTCACCAGCGAGAACACCGTTCCCACGGCGTCCGGCCTGGCGTCGTCGGCGTCGGGGTTCGCCGCGCTGGCGCTGGCGGCGACGCGCGCGGCCGGCCTCGCGGTGTCGCCGCCCGAGCTGTCGGCGCTGGCGCGCGTCGGCTCGGGCTCCGCGGCGCGCTCGATCTTCGGCGGCTTCGTCGAGATGGCGCGCGGCGCGCGCGCCGACGGCAGCGACGCGGTCGCGCGCCCGATGCCGGAGGGCGACGGCTGGGAGGTGCGGCTCGTCGTCGCGATCACGGCCTCCGGTCCCAAGGCGATCGGATCGACCGCCGCGATGACGCACACGATGCGCACCTCGCCGTTCTACGATGCCTGGCTCGCCGCTGTGCCGGGCGATCTGGCCGCGGCGCGCGACGCGATCGCCGCGCGCCACCTGCCCTCGCTCGGCGCCGTCGCCGAGCGGAGCGCGCTCCGGATGCACGCCGCAGCCCTGGCGTCCGACCCGCCCATCATCTACTGGAACGCGGCGACGCTGGCGGCGATCGACTGCGTGCACACGCTGCGCGCGCGCGGCACGTCGGTCTTCTTCACCATCGACGCCGGCCCGCACGTCAAGGCGCTGTGCCGCGCCGCCGACGCGGACGCCATCGCCGCCGCCCTGCGCGCCGTCCCGGGCGTGACCGAGACGCTGATCGCCGCGCCCGGTCCCGGCGCCCGCGTCGTGGAGGAACGATGACGGCGCTCACCAAGGACACGACCGTCAGCGCGCCAGGGAAGCTGTTCCTGATCGGCGAGTACGCCGTGCTCCACGGCCACCCGGCGGTCATCGCCGCCGTCGATCGCCGCGTCACCGGCCGGTTCGTTCCCGGCGCGGCGCCCGCGACGCCGCTGGTGGACAACATCATCGAAGCGGTGCGCGCCTACTTGCTCGCGGACGGCGCCACGCCACCCGACGGCGCGCCCGTCCTCGACAGTACGACGCTCTCCGCGGACGCCGGCAAGCTCGGTCTCGGATCCAGCGCCGCGGTCGCGGCGGCGGGCGTCGGCGCGATGCTTGAGGCCGCCGGTTGCGACGTCGAGTACACCCGGAACCTGGCGTTCGCGCTCGCCAACCGCGCCCATCGGGTCACGCAGGGCGGACGGGGCTCGGGCGCCGACGTCGCCGCGTCGGTCCACGGCGGCATCATTTATTACGCACGCCGCGGGAACGAGACCGACGTCCAGCCGCTGGATCTGCCGGCCGGCGTCGAGCCGATCGTGTTCTCCACCGGCACGCCGAGCTCGACCGTCGACCACATTCGCGCGCTCGAAGCGTACGCCGAGCGGCAGCCCGCGCAGCACGAGGCGCGCCTCGCCGCCATCGGCGCGCTCGCCCGCGACTTCACGGTCGGCTGCGTGGAGGATGACGCGCGCCTGGTGATCTCGGCGACCACGCGGGCCAACGCGGAGCTGGCGGCGCTCGGCCGCGACATCGAGATGCCGATCGTCACCCCCGCCCTCGCGGAGGCGGCCAAGCTCGCCGAATCTCTGGGCGGCGCCGCCAAGCCGTCCGGGGCGGGCGGCGGCGACGTCGGCGTCGCATTTTTGACCGATCACGGGGCCGCCGAGACCTTTCGGCAGCGCGCGCCCCACCTCGGCCTCGAAATCCTTAGTATAAGGACCGGCGCGGACGGGTTACGCCGCGAGCCGTCAGGTCCAGAAAGGAACGCAGTTGTCGAACGACCGTAACAGCTCACGCATTCCGGGTTTCTACCGACTGTCGGTTGCGGAGCGCCGCCAGCTGCTGCGCCTGCGCGCCGATCTGACCGATCAGGATCTGCGCACGCTGGACGGCGGAGGCATCGACACCACGGTCGCCGATCGCGTCGTCGAGAACGCCGTCGGCGTTTACGCGCTGCCGCTCGGGGTGGGCCTGAATTTCCTTATCAACCGCCGTGAAGTCTTGGTGCCGATGGCGGTCGAGGAGCCGTCGGTGATCGCGGCCGCGTCGAACGCGGCGCGCATGGTGCGCGAGGGCGGCGGCTTCGTCGCCGAGGCGGACGATCCGCTCATGACCGCGCAGATCGAGATCGTCGGCGTCGACGATCCGGACGCGGCGCGGGCGCGCCTGGAGGCGGCCAGCGCCGAGCTGCTCGCGCTGGCGCACGCGACGCTGCCCCGGCTGGCCGATCGCGGCGGCGGCGCGCGCGAGCTGGAGGTGCGCACCCTCCCCGGCCGCGTTATCGTCCACGTTCACATCGACTGCCGCGACGCGATGGGCGCGAACATGGTCAACACCGTCGCCGAGGCGCTGGGCGAGCGGGTGGCGCGGCTGGCGCGCGGGCGCTCCGGGCTGCGCATCCTGACCAACCTGTGCGATCGGCGGCGCGTGCGCGTGCAGGCGCGCGTCCCGGCGCGCGCGCTGGCGACCGAATCGCTGGACGGCGACGCCGTGCGCGACGGCATCGTCGCCGCCTCGCGCTTCGCCGAGGATGACCCCTACCGCGCCGCCACCCACAACAAGGGGATCATGAACGGCGTCGACGCGGTGGTGATCGCGACCGGCAACGACTGGCGCGGCGTCGAGGCGGGCGCGCACGCGTTCGCCGCCGCCGACGGCCGCTACCGCCCGCTCGCCGTCTGGCGCGACGAGGCCGGCGACCTGGTCGGCCAGCTGGAGATGCCGATGGCGGTCGGCACCGTGGGCGGCACGCTGCACGCGCACGCGGGCGCCCGCCTGGCCCAGAAGCTGCTCGGCGTCACCGACGCGAAGGTGCTGGCGATGATCGTCGGAAGCGCCGGGCTGGCCTCGAACCTGGCGGCGCTGCGCGCGCTCGCCACCGAGGGGATCCAGCGCGGCCACATGGCGCTGCACCGAAAGTCACAACCGCTCGCGGTGCTGGAACCGCCGCGGCCCGCCCAGCCGTCGGCAGAAGGGAGCCGGTCATGATCCGCCAGATCCTGCGCCAGGGTCGAGAGGCCCGTAGCGACGAACGCGGCAACGGCGCGCCGCCGCTGGCCGCCGTCGATCGCGCGCCGATCCGCTGGCTCGATCCGCCGCCCGGCCCGTGGACCGTCGAGCGCGCCTACGCCTACTGCGAGGAGTTCGCGCGCGCGCACACCGAGAGCTACCCGGTCGCGTCGCGCTTCGTGCCGCCGGAGGTGCGGCCGCACCTGGTCGCGCTGTACGCGTTCGCGCGCAGCGCCGACGACTTCGCCGACGAGCCGGAGTACGAGGGCCGGCGCGTGGAGGCGCTCGACCGCTGGGACGAGGCACTGCACCGCTGCTCCCACGGCGAGGCCGACCATCCGGTGTTCGTCGCGCTGGCCGACACCATCGAGAAGCGCGACCTGCCGATCCCGCCGCTCGAAGACATGCTGACCGCGTTCCGCATGGACCTGGACGTGAAGCGCTACGCGACGATCTCGGCGCTGCGCGGCTACACGGCCCGCTCGGCGGAGCCGGTCGGACGCCTCCTTCTGGCCCTCTTCGGCTATCGCGATCCCGCGCTGGTGCGCTACGCCGACGAGATGTCGACGGCGCTGCAGCTGACGAACTTCTGGCAGGACGTCGCCGGCGACGCGGCCCGCGATCGGATCTACATCCCCGCCGAGGATCTGCACTTCTTCGGCGTCAACGAGGCCGATATCAAGGCGCTCAAGCCCGATCAGGGGCTGCGCGATCTGATCCGCTTCGAGGTGGCGCGCACGCGCACGCTGTACGAGAAGGGGCGCCCGCTGCTGGACAAGCTGCACCGCGATCTGCGCCTGGAGCTGACGCTCATCTGGCTGGTCGGCACCACCATCCTCGACAAGATCGAGGCCGCCGACTACGACGTCTTCACGCACCGGCCGACGATCCGCCGGCGCGATCAGGCGGTGATCATGGCGCGCGCCGCCAAGGAGTGGGCGACGCACCTGGATCTGAAGGCGCTCAAGGCGCTGTGGCCGTAGGTCCATGCCGGCGCCCGCGCCTCGTTGCGCGCGCAGCGGCCTGACCGCGCTGGCCATCGTCGGGCTGCTGTGGTCGGCCCGACCCGCGCGCGCCGCCGCCGGCGACGAGCCGAGCACGGGCAAGAAGGTCGCGGCCGTGACGGCGGCCGTCGTTCTCCTGATCGCTCCCTCGGAGATCGGGGCGTTCTTTCCCGACGACCACGCCCAGTTCGACCTCGGCTGGTCGTCGCAAGTCCCCGTGTCGCCTACGCTGGATCGCCACCGGATCGCCGGCGGCATCGACTGGACGCCCTGGGCGCCGCAGGATCACGTGCGCGGGCGCATTGGCTACCGCTACGTCCGGCGCTACATGTTCGGCGGCCTCGGCGGCTCGATCGCCTACTCGGGTCCGGCCTGGTTCGGCGAGGCCGGGGTCCGGTTCGCGCCCGACCACTTCGTCTCGTTCCACCTGCTCGCGCGCGCCGAGATCGCACCGGCCTTCGACGATTTCCGCGGTCTCGCCATCCTCGTCGGCTGGGACATGATGTCCTCGCGTCCCTCGGGTTCGTGACGGAAATCGAGGCCGCGGCGCGACAGGGATGTCGCGATCGCGCCCGCGCGCGCGCCGGATCGCGCGGGGTTCGCGCTGGCCGGCGGTTTGCAGAAAAGTTGCCCCTAGCGATGATCGGGATGATGGGACGTCGCCTCTGGCTCGTGGGCGCGCTCGGCTGGATCGCTGCCGGGTGCCTGGATGGGCTGGGGCACGAGGAGGACGTCAAGCAGAACAGCGCCTCCCAGGGCACGTCGCAGATCGAAGACGATCGGATCGAGGACAAGAACCCGGTCTTCGATCCGGCGCGCACGGTCACCGAAGCCTTCGGGGGCTCCGGCTACTGCAAGATCACGATGAACAAGAGCGCGGCGGTGACCAAGCTGGACATCGTCCCGCTCGAGGGCGGCGAGAAGGTGCTCGACGGCAGGCTGTTTCGCGGGCGCAGCGAGGCGATCGCGGCGATCGACGCGATCACCGGCACGGATCCGATCCCTTCGATGGAGGTCGTGAACGGCACGCTGAAGCCGTTCAACGACGGCCTCTACGCCGCCGCCGAGCTGGAGATCGAGACCACCAAGCAGCAGTTCTTCACCACGCTCGCGACGCGACTGACGACGCTCGCCGCCGCCGCCGACGCGACGACCCGCCCGGCCTTCAATGACGCCAGCGTGCTGGTCGGCGCAGCCCAGCTCCTGGCCGGCGACGATCTGACGGCCGACCCGGCGGTCGCGACCCAGGCGCGGAGCCGCGCCGCCGCCTTCCAGGCCGAGCCGGCGCTCGCCCGCCCGATCGGCTTTTACACCTGGAACGCGGCGCTCGCGTCCATCTTCACGCGCGACCGGTTCCTCCAGAACCGCGACGGCACCGAATCGTTCGGCGCGTTCGCAGCGATCGCCTTCGTGCTCGGCCAGGACCAGACGCTGCTGGCCGACTACCAGCGGGTGACGGCGCTGTACGCCGGGCTGACCAACCCGTACCACAGCTACCCGCTCGACGCGCTGATCCCGTACGTGCCGAGCGCCGCCGCGCTCGCGGACCCGGCCGCGATCGAGAGCGCCTTCGCCGCCGCCAACCCTCCGCGCGAGACGTGCAACGGCATCCTGGTCGCGTTCCTCCCCGCGTCGCGCAGCAAGGACACCGATTACTTCGAGCAGCTGTTCTGCCTCGGCGTCCCGTCCGGGACGAACCTGCTCGACACGCTGATCGAAGGCATCCAGTCGGGCGCGGTGGACCTGGCGCCCGCCGCGGATTCGGGCTGGTACGACTACCAGATCTACGCGCTCGAGACGCTGCTGCTGCCCGACCGCGGCCCGGAGAGCCAGAACCTGCTGCTGACCGCGGGCTACAAGAAGAAGCTGCTCGAGACCTTCAAGTCGATCCTGATCCAGACGCGCGAGACGCACATCAAGCAGCTCAACGTCGGGATCGCCGGCGCCTATCACCCCGAGCCGGTCGACGTCTACCCGCTGCACGCGGCGGAGCCGTTCCCGACCTTCTACCTCCGGACCGCCCGCGGCTACCGTTTCCTCCGGACGTTCCTGCAGGCGGCGCTGGGCCAGGCGTTTCTCTCCGGCACGGACCGGCTGGTCGAATCCGGCGCGCGCGGGACGGTGCCGCTCGCGACCGAGCTGGATCAGCGCATCGCGCTGCTCTACGGGCTCAACTTCATCGAGGCCGACGCGATCGGGATCGACCGCGCGACCGGCCTCCTGCCCGACGAGATGACGGGGATTGACGCGAGCGCGGCCGTCGACGCCGCGCGGACCTGGCTCGCCGGCTGGAAGACCGACGCGGACGTCGTCCGCGATCCGCGCGTGATCGTCCCGGTCATGACCGACACGACGACCGGCATGACGACCTACTGGGCGGTCATCGGCGTCAAGGCGCTGATCGCGCGCGCCGAGTTCGTCGCGGGCCACGAGCCGATGGTGGTGACCCCGATCGGGTGCTGGACCGGCAAGCTCGTCCCGCACCGGTACACGCTGCTGGTCGAGGAGTCGGCGGAGTTGCAGCTGCCGTCGACGACCCCGCCGCCCACACGCGACGAGCTGCGCGCCATCTGCGACGCGCACGCGACCAAGGAC
>DATFXS010000214.1:0-6963 GCA_035315605.1 Polyangia bacterium | reverse complement strand
GAGGGCCCGCGGCGGGCGGCGCTGGCGATCGAGGAGGCGCGCACCTGGCGCCAGCAGCCGGACGGTGCGGGGCGCGCCCTCGCCGTGTTGACGGCGGAGCTGGAGCGCGGTGACGCGGCGCTGCCCGCGGCGACCGTGCTGACGGAGTTGGAGACGCTCACCGCGGCCGACGCGCCGCCGGACGTGGCGGTGCGCGCGCTGGGCGAGATCGCCGCGCGCGCCTCGGCGGCCGATCCCGGATTCGCGGTGGCGCTGTGGCGCGAGCGGGCGCGCCTCCAGGCGCTCAGGCTCGATGCCTTCAGTGAGGCGCTCGCGTCGCTCGACGAGGCGGCCAAGCTCGACGCCGGCCACCCGCTCGTCGCCGCCGATCGCCTGCAGCTGTGCGAGATCGTGACGGGCGGCCCCGCCGCCGACGCGCTCGCGCCGGATTTGATCGCGCAGGCCGCCACCGACGACGACGCGATCGATCTCGCGCTCTTGCACGCCGAGATCGCGCTTCGCGCCGGGCGCGACGCAGCCGCCGCGGCCAGCCTGGCGACGCCGCGCGTGCACGACCACCGCGGCGCCCGCGCCGATCTCCGCGCGCTCGAGCTCGCGCTCGCGATCCGCGGTCGCGACGCGGCGGCGTTGCAGGCAGGATTTCTCGGGGAGGCCGACCTGGCGGCCGGCAAGGGGCCGGGAGAGGCGGCGTCGGCTGCCGATGCGCTGGTCGCCGCCGCGGCAATTCGTCAGTGGCGGCTGGACGACCCGGCGGAGGCCGAGGCGCTCTACCGGCGCGCGCTGGATCGCGTGCCGACGCACGCGCCGGCGACGCACGCGCTCGTCGACATGTGGCTGGCGGGCGGGCGGGGGGCCGACGCGGCGGCGCTGCTGGAGAAGACGCTGACGTGGGCCGCGGACGTGTCGACGATGTTCGAGCTGTGGGCGCGCGAGAAGATCGTGTCGATCTACGCCGACGAGCTCGATCAGCCAGACAAGGCGGCGGAGCACCAGCGCCACCTGGTCGAGCTGGCGCCGAAGGACGCGGGCCGCCGTGTCCGTCTCGCCGACATCGAGATGCGCCGCGCGTCGACCGCCAACCTGTCGGCGCGGATCGACAATCTGCTCGCGCTCGCTGATCTGGCGGGTGATCCGGCGGTGGCGATCGCGCTGAAGGTCGAAGCCGGGCGCACCTTGATCGCCGCGGCGAATCCCGAGCAGCGCCGGCGCGGCGAGGCGCTGCTCACCGATCTGGTCACCGAGGACGCGAGCGGGCTGGCGGCGTCTGGGCTGGAGGAGACGCTGCCGTCCGCCGCGGCGCGCGTCGAGCTGGTCGGCAGCGAGCTGACCGCGGCCGAGGGCGACGCGCCGCCCGAGGCGGTGCGCGCGCTCCGTTTCCGGCTCGCGCATCATTACGAGGCCGACGGCCGGTTCGCGGAGGCGCTGGCGGCGCTGACGCCGCTGCGCTCCGACGGGGATCCGCTGGCGCGCGCCTGGAGCTACGAGCTGGCGCGGCGCTCGGGCGAGGCGATCCTCGAGGTCGCGATCCTTTCCGAGGAGACGCAGGCGTCCGACGACGTGCTGGGCGACGAGGCGTTCGTCCGGTTCGCGCACGGCGAGGCGCTGGCGCGCGCCGGTGATCCGAGCGGCGCCGCAGCGGCTTTCCGGCTGGCGCTGCTGGCGGCGGGGACCGGACCGGGCGCGGTCGACGCCGCGGTGGCGCTGTTCCGGATCGCCGCCACCGATTCGGCGTCGGGGCCGCAGGCGCTCGCGGAGGCGCTGGAGGCCGTCTCTGCCGCGTGCGCAGAGGACGAGGCGCTGGCCGCGGGCACGGCGCGCGAAGCCGCGCTGCTGCGTGTCGCGGCCGGGCAGGGCGAGGCGCCCTCGGCCGCGCCGCCGCCCGCGCCCGCCGGCGCGGAGCCCCGGGTGCGCGCGGACGCGGCGGTGCTGAGGCTCTTGTCCGCGGCGCGCGCCGGCGAGCCGGCCCGGATGGGTGAGGCGCTGCTCGACATGGCGGATCTGGCCGGGCAGGACTCGGCGGCTTCGTTCGCGGACACCGATCCGCCGTGGAAGGCCGACCTGCTGGCGCGGGCGGTGGCGCGGGCGCGGCTGGGCGGTCCGGAGGCGGCGGAGGCGGTCGCGCGCCGCGCCTGGGAGATCGCGCGCGCGCCCGCCGTCGCGACCGCGCTGTCCGATCTGCCGCTCGGCGCCGCGGGGACGTGGCCGGAGGGTCGTCCGGAGACACGACGGGCCCGCGCCCGGCGCAGCGGGGGCGCGTTCGGCATCGCGCTCGATCTCGAGATCGCGCTCGACGCCGAAAGGCGCGGCGAGCTCGGGACGGCGCTGGCCCTGTACGGCGCCGTCATCGGCGTCGATCCGGAACGGCTGGAGGCGTGGACCGGGATCCGGCGCGTCGCCCGGGCGGGCGGCGATCTGCTGGGCGAGGCGCGCGCGCTGGCGCGGTTGGCCGCCGTCGTCCGCGATCCGGGCGAGGCCGGGGCGCTGCTCGAGGAGGCGGCCGCTGCCTACGAGCGCGCCGGCCGACCGGACGACGCGATCACCGCGCTCGCGAAGTGCGTCGAGCTGCGCCCGAACGATTCCCAGGCCTACATGCGCGCGTACCAGCTGCTGCGCGCCGATCTGGACGCGCCGGGACGGGCGAACCTGTTCGACGCGCTGCTGTCGCACCGCCTGGTCGCCGCGCCCCTGACGCCCGCGGCCCGCGTCGCGCTGCTGTTCGAACGGGGCCAGCACCGCACCCAGCGGATGTTCGACCGGGAAGGGGCGGATGCAGACTTCAAGGAGATCTTGAAGATTCAGCCGGAACACCGCGAGGCGCTGTTCCAGCTGGCCCGGGCCGCCAGCGAGGATCGCGATCCGGAATCGGCCGCCCACTGGCTGGTGCAGTTCGTCGCCGTCGCGCCGGACGATCCTCGCGCCGCCGAGGCCCGGCTGGATCTGGCCACCTGCTACGAGGCGCTCAAGGACCGCGCCCGCGCGGTCGAGACGTTGCGGCGGGCGGCCGCGATGCGACCCGAAGATCCGAAACCGCTGCAGCGGCTGTCCGACCTCTACCTGCGCCAGGGTGAATGGAAGGGGGCGGTCGAGGTGCTGCGCGCGTCGGAGGCGCGTCTGCCCGACGCGGCGGACCGCGCCGCCCTGCACCTGCGCGTCGGCGCGATCCTGCGCGACGTCGGCCGCGACGCCCAGGGGGCGGCGGCGGCGTTCCGGCGGGCGGCGGAGCTGGACCCGCTAGGGGAGGGAACGCGCGCGCTGGTTTCGCTGCACGACGCGGCGGGCGACGCGCAGGGCGCGCTGGTCACCGTCGATAACGAGGTGGCGGACGTCCGGCGCGCGCTCGCGGCGGATCCGCTCGACGTGCGGCGGCTGGAACGCCTGCGCGAGCTGCTCGGGATGGCCCGAGGGCACGGCTCGGCCGCGCCGATCGAAGAGGCGGAGGTGGCCGTCGCCAGCGTGCTCGACCTCGTGAAGGGAAAGGCCGACCAGACCGCGCCGGCGGGCCGGCCGCGCCCGTTCGCGCCCAAGGCCGCGCGCGCGTTCTGGGCCGACCTGGCCCATCCCGGCGCGGGCGGCTTCGCGAGCGAAGTCTGGCCGAATCTCGTGGAGGCGGCGATCGAGCTGTACCCGGCCGCGGCGGCGCGCGGCAAACGGCATCCGATTCCGCCCGCGGAGCAGCGGCTCGCCTGGATCGAGACGACCGCGACCGCGCTGGGCATCACCGGCCTTCATCTGTTTCAGATCGCGCGGGACGCGGTCGCCGCGCCCGTGACCGCGGTCGAGGAGCCAGGGCCGGTGCTGCTGCTGGCGATGGGCGCGGAGAATTCGCTGGCCATGCGCTTCCAGATCGGGCGGGCGCTCGGCATCCTGGCGCAGCGGGCGACGGTGCTGGAACGGGTCGGGCCGGACGAGATCGCGCCCCTGTTCGCGTCCGCCGCGCTGGTCGCCGGCGTCGCGCCGCCGATCGGGCTTCCGAAGCCGTCGGAAGATCTGCTGCGGACGGTGACCCGCGCCGTCAGCCGCAAGCAGCGGAAGGCGCTGGCGCTGCAGGCGTCCCGTTTCCCGTTCGAGAAGATCGACGTCGCGGCCTGGCACGAGGGTGTGTTGCGGACCGCCGATCGGCTGGGCCTGATGCTGGCGGGCGACGCCGCGGCGTCCGCGCTGGCGCTGGCCGGCGGCGCGGCCGCGTCGGCGGCGCAGGTCGCGACCAACCCGGCTGCGCAGGATCTGCTCCGGTTCGCGCTGAGCGAGCAGTACGCGGCGCTGCGGAAGGGCATAGGCTGATGGCGGGGCCCCGCAAGCCGTCCGATCCGAACTGGCCCAGCGTCGACGACGCCGAGATCTTCGTCGAGACGCCGACCGCCCGTTCGGAGATCCGGCCGCTGCCCGAGAGCGACGACGCGGACGACCTGCCCATCGACGATTTCCAGAACGAGCGCGATACCCAGCCCGGCACGCAGATGAGCGACGCGCCGATGATCGCCGAGCCGCTGCCCGAGATGTATGCGGAGATGTGGCAGGCCGGCATCCAGGCGGTCGTCACGGTCCCCGACGAGGCGGCGCCCGTCTGGCCGACGGCGGAAGAGTGGGCGGCCGAGGCCCGCCGCTACCGCACCGAGAGCACGCTGGCGGAGGTCCCCGAGGAGGCGGCCCGGCTGCTGCTCGCGGGGGCGCGCGCGCTGGAGCAGGCCGGCGACCCCGTGGAGGCGGCCCGCCTGTGCGACGAGGCGCTGTCGAACGCCCCGAACGCGCCCGAGGTGCTGCGGGTGCGGGCGCGTTTGGCGGAGACCGCGGGCGCGTTCGACGATGCGCACGCGCTGTGGGCGCGCATGGCGACGGCGGTGCAGGCCGCCGACGAGCGCGCGCTGTACGGCGCGCTGTCGGCCGAGTGGACGCTGGCCCGCGGCGGCCGGCTCCCGCCCATCGCGCGCCAGGCGATCCCAGCCGGGCCGGCGCGGGCGCTGGCGCAGGCGGAGGAGTCGATGCGCGGCGGCGCGCCGGCCGATGTCGCCAACGCCCTCGCGGAGGCGGGTCGCGGCATCGCGGGCGCGCTGGGAGCGGCGCTGCTCGAGCAGGCGGGACGGTGCCGGGAAGCGGCCCGCGACCGCGCCGGCGCCGGCGCGGAACGGCAGCAGGCGGCGAGGCTGGATCCGCACGCGGCGCCGGCGATCGCCGCGCGGTTGCGCGACGCCGCGCGTGCCAACGACAAGGCCGCGCTCGCGCTGCTCGACGAGATCGCGTCCGGTCCCGAGGGCCCGCTGTCGATGGCGCTGGCGCGGTGGCGCGCGGCGCTGGCGGTCCGGCTCGGCGACAAGGAGCGCGTGGCGACGCTGCGCGAGGGGCTGGCCCCCGTCACCGCCACCGCGGCGCGCGATCGGATCGATGAGGAAGCGGCGGCGGGCGCGCCTCTGGATCCGGCCAGCCTCGAGCGGCTGCGCGCCGGGATCACGGGGGCGGCCGGCGTCGCGGTCCTGAGCTGGATCGAGGCGGGGAACCTGGCGCGGCGGGGCGAGACCGCCGCCGCGCTGGCGTTGATGGGGCGCGCGATCGCGGACAACGCGGACGCCATCCCGCTGGGGTTGCTCGCGCAGCAGCTGGCCGCCGAATCCGAGGACGCGGGTGAGCGCGCGACCGCGCTGGATCTGTGGCTGCGCAGCGATCCGGGCCGGCGGGCGGAGGCGGCCTTGGCGCTCGCCGACGCTCGCCAGGCGGCCTCGGGCGGCGAGGATCCGCTGGCGGCGCGCGGCGCGCTGCAGACGGCGATCGAGGCGGCGCCGGGCTCGGCGCTGTTCTGGTCGGTGGCGGCGGCCGATGCGCGCGCGGGGCGGCACGCCGACGCGTCCACGACGCTCGCCTACGGCGCCGAGATGTGGGCGCCGAGCGCGCTCGCCGCCGGTCTTCGCGCCTGCGCGCTGTCCCACATGGCGCTCGGCGATCCGGGGCGCGCCTTCGCCGATCTGCAGGCACGCCTCGCGCAATCGCCCGAGCCGACGCCGCCGCCTCCGTTCGAGGTGGAGGCGCGCGCGCGGCTGGCCGAACGCGCGGGCGACGTCGGCGCGCTGGTTTCGACGCTGGCGTCGGCCGCCGCGGCCGCGGCTCCGGATCGTACGGCCTCGCTGGCGCCGCGCCGGGCCGCGCTGGTCGACGCCATCGCGAACAGCCAGGGGCGCGCGCGCATCCTCGAGGAGGCGCTGGACGGCGTGCCCGACGATCCGGCTTCGCTCGCGCTGCTGCTCGCAGAGGACGTGCCGGCCGGCCCGGCCAGCGCGGCCCTGTGGCGCGCGGGGGCCGCTGCCGCGGAGGCGTCGGCCACGCCGATCGCGCGGTTCTATCGGCTCCTCGCCGGCGCCAGCGCGGCGCTGGACGGCGACACCGAGGCGGCACGCGCGCGCGCCGCCGAGCTGGTGGCGGCCCTGCCGGCGGATCGGCTGGCCCGGCGGGCGCTGCTCCGCAGCGCGACCCGGATCGATCCGTCGCGCCGCGCGCGGGCGATCGTCGAGGTCGCCGGTGGGGCGCCGCTGGACGCGGCGGACGCCGGCCCGACGCTGGCCGTGGCGGAGGCGCTCGCGGACGTCGGCGACGAGCGGGCGCCCTCCGCGTTCGGCGTATTGCGAGAAGGACATTTCGGCGCGGACGCCCGGCGGGCGATCTTCCGCCTCGACGCCGAGGCCGGGCGGCGGGCAGAGGGTCAGGGGCTGCCGCCGGGATTGCTGGCGGGGCCGGCCGACGACGCGGCGGCGGCGGCGCGCACGGCGCTGGCCGACGTGCTGGATGCCGCCCGCG
Source organism: Polyangia bacterium (assembly GCA_035315605.1). Classification (GTDB taxonomy): domain Bacteria; phylum Myxococcota_A; class Polyangia; order Fen-1088; family Fen-1088; genus JADGRB01. The sequence goes on along the minus strand of DATFXS010000214.1, from coordinate 183 downwards.
GTGGGAGCTGGGTCGACGCCACGACCTCGCTGCGCGACAGCCCGCCCCACGAGGGCGCCGCCGGACCGGCCACGCTGCACGCGGCCGCGCTGCTGGCCGAAGGGCGAGGGCAGCTGGCCGACGCGCCCGTGCTGGAGGCGGCGGCGCTGGCGGCCGCAGGTGACGATCCGGACCGGCTGGGCC
>DATFXS010000213.1:0-5868 GCA_035315605.1 Polyangia bacterium | reverse complement strand
CCCGTGGCTGGCCGTCGGCGTCGGCGACGAACTCCAGACCGGCATAGGTCTTGGCGCGATCGAAGAGCAGTTTCACCTGCCGCTCTTGCCCCAGGCCGATCTCGAACAGCAGCCAGCCCCCCGGTCGGAGGACGGCGAAGGCGTCGCGAACCAGCCGCTGATGCACGCTGATCCCATAAGGCCCGCCGTCGAACGCTTCGATCGGCTCGCGTTCGAGCAGGGTGGCCCGGTCCTTGGCCAGCCGCGCGGTCGAGATGTAGGGCGGGTTGGCGACCACCACGTCCACAGCCCCCGCCAGCGCGCCGGCCGCCGCGTCGCCCGCGAACGCGTCGAACAGATCGCCCTGGTGCACGCTCACCCGCGCGCCGAGATCCAGCGCCGCGACGTTCCGACGGGCCAGCGTGACGCAGCCGTCGGTGAGATCCGCGGCGAACACGCGCAGCCGCGCGTCGGCCGCCGCCAGGCCGCAGGCCAGGTTCCCCGACCCGCAGCACATGTCGACCACGGTCAGCGCGGACTCTCCGGGCGGTGGCTGCATGTCGGCGAGGATCCGCGCGGCCGTGCGGCCGAGCAGCTCGGTCTCCGCGCGCGGCACCAGCGCGCCGGGGCCGACCTCCAGCGTCACCCCCATGAACTCGCGGCGCCCGGCGCGGTACGCCTCGTCGATTGCCTCCGCCGAGTCCGACCGGTCGCTCATGACAGGTCGGTCTTCTTGATCTTGCCCGTCGTCGTCTTGGGCAGATCGTCCGCGAGAACGATCTCCTTCGGCACCATGAAGTTCTCGAGCCGCTTCTGGCATTCGCGCTGGATGTCGCGCGCGGTCAGCGTCGACCCCTTCTCGATGACGACGAACGCCTTGACCGCCTCCCCGAGCACCGGATCGGGCACGCCGATCACCGCGGCCTCCTTCACGCCGGCGATCTCGACGATCGCGTTCTCGACCTCCTTGGGCGCCACCTTCTCGCCGCGGCTCTTGATGATGTCGTCCATCCGGCCGACGAAATAGAGATAGCCCTCGTCGTCCTGGCGGCAGTAGTCGCCGGTGTAGAGGACCATCTCGCCCGGCAGCGGCCCGGGGCGCAGCTTCTTCGCGGTCGCCTCTGGCTTCTCCCAGTAGCCGCGCATCACCGTCGCCCCGCGAATCACCAGCTGACCGACCTTTCCGGGCGGCACGCGGTTGTCGTTCTCGTCGACGATCCAGAGCTCGGTGTTCGGGATGGCGATGCCCACGCTGCCCGGCTTGCGCGCCAGATCGGCGGGCGGCAGATAGGTGCAGCGCTTGCACTCGGTCAGGCCGTACATCGAGAATATCTGCGCCTGCGGGAACAGCTTCGCGAGCGCGAGGATGTGCTTCTCGGGAAGGGCCGCCGCGGTGTTGGTCACGTAGCGAATCTTCGACAGGTCGTAGCTTCCCAGCGTGTCCAGCTCGAACAGGATGGCGAAGATCGTCGGGACGCCCGGGAAGCCGGTGACGCCCTCGTCGACCATCGTCTTCAGCACCGCAGCCGGGAACGTGAACGACCGCTCCAGCACGACGCGCGCCCCGACCCGGAACGACATGATCATCTGATACAGGCCGTAGTCGAAGGCCATCGGCAGCCCGAGCAGCACGACGTCGTCCTCGCGCATGCCGAGGTACATCGAGACCGACGTGGCCGCGGTCAGCATGTTCCGGTGGGTCAGCATCACCCCCTTCGGATCGCCGGTCGATCCGGAGGTGTAGATGATGGCGGCGAGGTCGATGTCGAGGCTCCGCCGCGCGGGCGGCGCGGCGTCGGGTTGCCCGGCGCGGGCGCCCTCCTCGGTGACGCCGCCGGGCAGCGCGGCCAGCAGGTCGGCCGGCGCGGCGCCGGTGACGATCACCGACCGCAGGTGCGGCGCGCGCGCCACCGCCGCCTTGAACACGCTGGCCAGATGCGCGTCCGTCACCAGCGCGGTCGCGCGGCAGTCGTTGAGCAGGTAGGCGAGCTTGTCGGTCTTGGTCAGCGGGTTGACGACCGACACGACCGCGCCGGCCTTCAGCACCGCCCAGAACGCCACCGCCGTCTCCGCCGTGTTGTCGGCGAAGATGATCACCCGGTCACCGCGCGCGACGCCGCGCGCGCAGAGCGCGTGGGCCAGCGCGTTGGAACGCCGATCGATCTCCCCGTAGCTGAGCCGCGCCTGCTTGCTGACCAGCGCGATCTTTTCGGGCAGCCGCCTGGCCGTGTCGAGTAGGAAGTCGTGCAGCAGCGGGACCGCGCCGTCGTTGCGGGGATCGGTCATCGCTCCACCGCCGTGCGGAACGAGACGGGCGCCCCCGCGTCCGGCCGCCGCGCCACGAACTGATGGTGCAGCAGCTGGGTCGACAGCACGCCGACCATCGCCATGTTGTCGCTGTTCGAGAGCTGGCCCTTCGGCGCGCGCTCGCGGCATTTTTGCGCCAGCGCGCGCACGGCGGGCGGATCGAAGACGCCGCCTGCGCGCACGGCCGATTCATCCAGCAGCTCGTCGACCCAGCCCGGCGTCTGACCGCCTTTGCCGTCACCGACGAACGACAGCGCATCGGGGGCGCGGTAGGGTTGCTTGGGCCGCGCCAGGATCTCTGGAGGAATCAGATCGCGCGCCGCCCGCTTGAGCACGTGCTTCTCGTCGAGGACGCGCAGCTTGTAATCCGAGGGCAGTCGGTTCGCCAGCGCGGCGACGTCGCGATCGAGGAAAGGAAAGCGCCCTTCCACCGAGTGGGCCATCAGCATGCGATCGCCCTGCGACGACAACAAATATCCGGAAAGGAGGGTTCGAATTTCAAGGTACTGATCCTGCGACAGAAACGACCAGCGCGGAAAAGCTTCCGGCAGCGTCGCCAGCAAATCCCCCGCCGCATCCTGCCCGGCCAGCGCCTGCTGCATGTCGCCGCCGAGCAGACGCTTGAGCGCCCCGGTCGTGTGCCAGCGCGGTTCGTGCCCGAACCCCGGCTCGGTCGCGCGGCCGAGGTTCCGCCCGAAGAACTGCCGCGCCATCGCCTGGTTCGCGACCGGCGAGCGCGCCAGGTACGGATACAGCCGCTCCAGCAGCCGCGGCCGCAGGCGCGAATCGGGCCGGCGCGCCCAGAAGCGGCGCACCTTCGCTTCGCGAAACAGGTCGTAGCCGGCGAACAGCTCGTCGGCGCCCTCGCCGGTCAGCACGACCTTGATCCCCGCGCGCTGCACCAGCCCCGACAGCAAGAACAGCGGGGCGGGGGCGGTGCGCAGGATCGGCCGCTCCGTGGCGGCGACGACCGCCGGGAACGCATCCGCGATGTCGCGCCTCGAGACCACGACCTCGTGGTGCTCGCTGCCGAGGCGTTCCACCGCCATCCGTTGATACGACGTCTCGTCGTACTCGGCGTCCTCGAAGCGAAGCGAGAAGGTGTGGAACCGCTCGCCCTTCGCGGCGAGCGCCAGCGACGCGACCAGCGTGCTGTCGAGGCCCCCCGACAGGTAGCTGCCGACCGGAACGTCGGAGCGAAGCATCCGCAGCGCCGTCGCCTGTTCGAGGGCGCGCCGGACCTCACCGGCGGCGTCGTCGACCGAGCCAGCGAACGCGCGGCCGGCGTCGGCGCCGCCGTTCGTGTTCACCTCGGGAAACGCCGGCTCGTACCAGGCGCGCTCCGTGACCACCGGCGTGTCGCCCGCAAGGTCGTAGCTGCGAACGTGCCCGGGCGGAAGCTCGCGCACGCCCTCGAACACCGTCCGGGGCGACACCACCGTCCAGAAGGTGAACGTCTGGTCCAGCCCGATCGGGTCGAGGCGGCGCGGCAGATCGGCGGCGGCCGCGAACAGCGACTTCACCTCGCTGGCGAAGTAGAGCCGCCCGGCGTGCTCCGCGTAATGGAGCGGCCGCACGCCCAGGCGATCGCGCACCAGCGTCAGGCGGCGGCGGCGCTGGTCCCACAGCGCGAAGGCGAACTGGCCGTTCATCCGCTCGAAGGCCTGCTCGCCCCAGGCCTCGAACGCGTGCACGATCACCTCGGTGTCGCCCTTGGTGCGAAACCGGTGACCGGCCGCGACCAGCTCGGCCCGCAGCTCGAGGTAGTTGAAGATCTCGCCGTTGAAAACGATCCAGAGATCGTCAGTCGCATTCGCGAGCGGCTGATCGCCGGTCTCGAGATCGATGATGGCCAGGCGCGCGTGGCCGAGACCGACGCGCCCGTCGCGGTAGAGGCCGAATCCGTCCGGGCCCCGGTGGCGCAGCGCGCCCACCATCCGCGCGATCTCGTCAGGTGACGGGGCCGCCGCCGCCGCGTCGAGTCGGACGATCCCCGCAATCCCGCACACCCGTCAGCGACCCCGCGCGCTCGATGCTGACATGAGCGCGCATCTTACACCGGTTCGAAAGCCGCCCGACGCGGCGTAAACGCAAATCCGGGTGACATTCCTATGGCCACCGCAGGAGGCGCTGCTACTTTTTCAGAAGAGCGTCGGCGCGGTTCGGCTGAGCGTTCGGCAGCTGGCTCGCGTCGCATGAAGTCGTTTGTCGATCCAGCAGCACCCCGCGCCTTCCCGAGCTGACCGGCGGGCCAGGCTGCGGACGCCTGGATTCAGCCTGCGGCGGCACCTCGGCACGTTCGCCGCGCTGGCCGCGGGCGCGGTCGCGATCGCGATCTGGCTGGCGCGGTCGGCGCGGCCGATCGATCTCTGGATCGTTCCGGCCTATCTGGTCGCCGCCAACGTCATCGAGTACCTCATCCATCGCCTGCTGATGCACCGCCCGATCTGGCCGCGCGCGTTCTATCGCAGCCACACGCTGAGCCATCACCGCGCGTTCCACCACGATTCGATGGAGATCGGCGGATGGCCGGAGCTGGAGCTGGTGATGATGCCGTGGTTCAGCCTGGCGTTCTTCTTCGTCAGCATCGCGCCGGTCGTCGCGGCGATCGCGTGGACGGTCGGGCGCGGCGCCGCGGGCCTGTTCCTGCTGACCGGCGTCGCGACCTTCGTGATCTACGAGGGGATGCACGCGCTCTATCACTTTCCGGTGCCGGCGCTGGCGCGGTTCGGTCTGCTCGACAACCGCGCGTTCCGTTTCCTCTACGACCACCACCGCCACCACCACCGCCTCCAGCGCATGCGCTGGACGAACTTCAACATCTCGATGCCGCTTTCGGATCGCTTGTTCGCGACCAGCGAAACGGAGGCCGAGTGGCAGCGCGAGCGAGAGGCGCGCGCCCGGGCGGCGTCGACGGCAGCCGCTGACGATCACGCCGACCCGCGGCACGACGACGAGCACGCGGCCTGACGGCGGCGACGCGGGCGTCAGGGACAGCTGAAGCTGCCGTCGGCGTTCATCGCGCACCGCCCGTCGGGGCGAGACGCACAGTAGACGTTGCCGTTCGCGCCGAACTGGCAGTTGTAGCCGCAGGCCTTGCTGCCGTTCGCGCTCGTCTTGCAGGTCGGAGGCGGCGCGGACGCCGCGCTGGCGCCGCCCGCGACCTGGGAGCAGGTGATGTGCCCGTCGTTTCCCATCGCGCAGACGCCGTCCGGGGTGTTGGCGCACGCCATGTGACCGTCGGTGCCCATCATGCAGGTGTAGCCGCACGCCTGGACGCCGTCCGTGCCCATGCGGCACTGCGGCTGGCCGGGGTTCGTGGGCGGAATCGCCTGGCCCGCGCCGCAAGCGACCATCAGCCAGCCCGCCGCAACGATGATAGACAGCCCCGCCCGCACGAGCCGAGGCTCGCGTATTCCGCGGCCGCGGTCAATGGCGCGGTCTCCCTAACCCTCTCCCCGCTTCGCGGGGCGAGGGGACCGGACGGGCGGGTTGCCCCTCTCCCTAACCCTCTCCCCGCTTCGCGGGGCGAGGGGACCGGACGGGCGGGTTGCCCCTCTCCCTAACCCTCTCCCCGCTTCG
>DATFXS010000212.1:0-8545 GCA_035315605.1 Polyangia bacterium | reverse complement strand
GAGGACGAGGCGGGACCGCTGGTCAAGGAGTCAGTGCGTGACGGGTTCTCGATCGCGCGGGCCGAGGTGGCGCGCCTCGATCGCCTGTTGACCGACCTCGTCGACTTGCACCGTGTCGGCCACATCCTGGTTCACGCGAAGCTGGTGGACGCGGGTCGGGTCGTGTCGGATGCCGTGCGGCGGGTGCTCCGGGATCTGAACGCCGGGCAGGTGACGATCGAGCTCGGCGCCTCGGATCTGCTCGACTGGTGGGATCCCAGTGTGCTGGAACGAATCGTCGGAAGTCTGGTGCTGAACGTGGCGCGCCAGAGCGAGGGGCGGCCGGTCTCGGTCAACGTCGATCGCGTCGGGGCCGATCTGCGGATCCTCGTTCATGACGGCGAACCAGGCATGCGCGCCGACGGCGCCGAGCGGGCGTTCCGACGCAGGCTGGGCCCGCGCAAGGCGCGCGCCGGGACGCTGGACATGAGCCTCTGGCTCGTCCGCGAGCTGGCCGAGGCCCACGGGGGGGGCGTGACATCCGGCGGCCGAGACGGCGCCGGCGTCGTGTTCACCGTGTCGCTGGGTCCGCACCGACCCTGAGATCGGTCTCGGCGACGGCTGCCAGCTCTTCGACCGCCTCGATCAGACGCTGCGCCGTCATCGGCTTGGCGAGGTACGAATCGAATCCGGCGTCGATCGCGCGCGTGCGATCTTCGTCGCGGGCGAAGGCGCTGACCGCGCAGGCCGGGATCGCCTTCGCGCCGCGGGCGCGCCGGTCCTCCCCGACCCGCTCGATCAGGTGGTACCCGTCCATACCCGGCAGGCCGAGGTCGCAGATCATGACGTCGGGTCCGCCGTCCGAACCGTCGCCGGCCTCGAGGAGGGAAAGCGCTTCCGTGCCCGAACCGACGCCCACGACCGCGGCTCCCGCGCGCTCCAGTGTCCAGCGCATGATGTCGCGCATGTTCTCGTCGTCTTCCACGAGCAGCACGGTCAGCCCGTTCAGCGCGGTCGCCGCCGCGTCCGCGCCGCCGGTCGTCTCCCTGGTTTCCCCGTCCGACGCCGCATCCGGGGTGATCCACGGCATGCGCACGATGAATACCGCCCCGCGGCCGGGGCCGTCGCTCTGGCCCTCGATGATTCCGCCGTGCAGCTCGACGAGATGGCGGCAGAGGGCGAGGCCGACGCCGAGGCCGCCATAACGCAGGCGCTCGTGCGTGTGCCCCTGCCGGAAGCGCTGGAACAGATGGGGCAGGAAGTCCGCTTCGATGCCCTGTCCCGTGTCGGCGACCATCGCTTCCAGCTGGGCGTCGCGCCGGCGGACGCGCAACCAGACGTGGCCCCCCTCGGGCGTGAACTTCACGGCGTTCGACAGCAGGTTCCACCACACCTGCTGTAACCGGCCACGGTCGAAGACGGCTTGCCCGAGGTCAGGCGTGACGTCGAGCTCGACGATGACGCCCTTCGCGCGCGCCGTCGGCCGGATCACCTCCAGCGCGGCCCGGGCGACGTCCTCGACGGAGTTGCTCCGGCGATCCAGCTGCGTCCGTCCCGACTCCAGGCGCGACAGATCGCGGAGGTCCTCGATCAATTGCAGCTGGCTCTCGGCGCTCAGGACGATCGCGTCGACCGCGTGGCCGACGTCGTGCGGGGGGACGTGGCCGTCGCGCAGCGCGCGCCCCCAGAGCAGGATCGGCGCCAGCGGCGTGCGCAGCTCGTGGCTGAGCGTGATCAGGAACTGGTCCTTGGCGCGGTTGGCCTTCTCCGCCTCGGCTCGCGCCTCGCTGGTGGCCGCCAGCAAGTGCTCGCGTTGCCCGTGAAGCTCCTCCAGGTCCTCCAGCATCGCGCGGAGCCGCTCCTCGCTCTCCCGCAACGCCGCGGAGGAACGGACACGCTCCGTCGTCTCCAGCGCCGTCACCAGCGCGCCCGCGATGGCGCCGCTCTCGTCACGGAGCGGGCTGTATGACAGCTCGAACCAGACCTCCGCGGCCGTCCCGCCACGCATCATCCGATAACGGGCGTCGACCTGCCGGACGGTCTCGCCCTTCGATACGCGATCGAAGATCGCCGAGACGCCGCTCCAGTAGTCGCTCCAGGTCTTGCGCGCCGGCTGACCGAGCGCCGCCGGATGCCGGGCCTCCTCGAGGATCTCGCGATACGGGTCGTTGTAGATCTGAATCAGATCCGGGCCCCACATCACCATCATCGGGAAGCCGCTGGCCAGCGCGAGGTCGACGACCGTCTTCAGCGACTGCGGCCAGCTTTCGATGGCGCCCAGCGGCGTGTTCGCCCAGGCGTGTTCCCTCACAAGCGCTGCCATTTCGTCCTCTGCAAAAGGCCACTGCACGCGGGGATTTTTGATCGGGCGGGGCCGTTCTTCAAACCCTGGTGATAGGCTGCCGCCATGGGACGCGGCGGGTCGCCTCGGGCGGCCATCGGGGTCGCGATCGCGCTGATGGGGATCGCGGCCCTGGAAAACACGGTCGCGCCGTGGGCGCCTTTCTATTTCGTCTATGCGGCGCTGACGGTGGCGCTGCCGTTCGCGCTCGGGGCTGTGACCGTCGGGAGAATCCCGATTCCCCGTCTGCGTTTCTGGATTGCCGCGGTCGTCATCGCCGTCTTGGGGCAGCTGGTCTTCCGCGCGCTTGTCGCGGCCGCCGACCTGCCGGGGATGTTCGCGCCGGTGTTCGCGACCGCGGGCGCCCGCTTGAACCGCTCGCCCGGCGCGGTCGCGCAGGCGTATCTACTGTTCATCATCGTTTGGGCGGCGCTGGGCGAGGAGCTGTTCTACCGGGGTTACCTCCAGGCCCGCCTGCGACGGCATTTTGGCGCGACCGCCGCCATCACGGTCGCGGCGGTGCTGTTCGCGGTTCGCCACTATGTCCAGGTCCTACTGGCGTGGCCCCACATTTTCTGGGGTTCCGCCACGATCTGGGTCGGCGGCGCGTTCATGGTCGGCCTGGCCCTCGGCTGGCTGTACGAGCGGAGCGGGTCGCTGCTTCCGCCAATTGCCGCTCACTATCTGTTCAATTTGCTCGGGTGACGCGCGCCACGCTTGACAGCGACGCGCCGTTTTTGGAACCCTGCCGACTCCGCGAGGCCTGCGATCGCTCCGCGCGCCCGCGGATTCATGATGGTCGATCGAAAGCTCTCCTCATCAGCCGCGGCGGCGGGCGTCGCGGCGCGGGTTCTGCTCGTCGCCCTGGCCTATTACGCGGGGGCGCAGATCGGCTTCCAGCTGAAGTTGCCGTCGATCCCGACGTCGATCTTCTGGCTGCCCAACGCCACGATGTTCGCGGTTTTCATGCTGACCCCGCCGTCCCGCTGGTGGGTGTACGCGCTGGCGGCGCTTCCGGCTCACGTGGCCGTCCAGGTGGCTCACCACGTGCCGCCCGCGACGATCGCGCTCTTGTTCGTGAGCAACCTCGCCGACGGCGCGATCGCCGCGCTCGCCATCCGACGCCTGTCGCGCGGACGGGCACCGTTCGAAGGATTCCGGGAAGTCGTCCTATTCCTGGTGTTCGCGGTGGCGACGCCGCTCGTGGTGTCGTTCGCCGATGCCGCCGTCGTCACCTTGACCGGGTGGGGCAGCGACTTTCATCTGATCTGGCACACCCGGTTCCGATCGAACGTGCTGACGAACATCATCTGGGTGCCGGCGGTGGTGATCGGCGCGACCCGGGGCGTCGCCTGGTTCAAGGCCGCGCGCTGGCCGGTGCTCTTCGAGGCAGGGATGCTGGCGCTGGGGCTGGGGGCTGTCGGCCTCAGCATCTTCGGTCCGTTCGCGCCGCATGTGGTGACGGTGCTGTTGCTGGTGCCGTTCCCGCTCCTCCTGTGGGCCGCGGTGCGGTTCGGCGCGGGCGGCGTCAGCGCGGCGCTGCTCGGCATCGCGTTCCTCGTCATCTGGAACGTCGCCCACGGCAACGGGCCGTTCATCGCGTCGCCGCCCGTGCGGGCCGCGCTGCCGATCCAGCTGTTCCTCACCTTGCTGTCGGCGCCGTTGTTGTTGCTGGCCGCCTTGCTGGAGGAGCGGCGCCGGATGGAGGCCGCGGTCACGGAGCGGGAATCGCAGTACCGGAGCATCGTCGAATCGACCGGAGACGGCGTCCTGGTGACCGACCTCGACAACGCCGTCGTCGCCATGAATCCCGCCTTCTGCCGGATCGCCGGCTATCGCTCGGATCAGCTGACGTCGTTGCACCCGCGAGATTTCCTTCACCTCGACGATCTTCAGCCGTTCGATGCGTACCTGGCCCGCACGGCGTCGGCGGACGTGGTCGCGGCGGGCGTCATGTGCGTGTGCTCGGACGGCCGCCTGACCCGGCTCGAGCTGCACGGCAGGCGATTCAGCTATGGCGGACGGGTGCACGTGCTGTCGGTCGTCCGGGACGTGACCGAGCGCGAGCAGTCCCTGCGCCTGCTGGAACAGAAGGTCGCCGAGCGGACGCGCGAGCTGTCGACGCTGCTGGAGATCTCGAACATCGTCGCCTCGAATCTTCAGCTCAAGCCGCTGTTGCGCGTCGTGCTCGAGCAGATGCAGGTCGTGCTCGGTTGCGCCGGGGCAACGGTGCTCGTCGTCGATGGCGAGGAGCTGGTGATCCTCGACCATCGCGGCCCGCTGGCCGGCGAGGCCGTCGCCGGCGCGCGTTTCCCCGGCCGGCAGATGATCGCGTGCGCGCAGGAACGGCGCGGCAGCCCGGTCATCATCGGCAACCTCTGGGGCGACAGCGGGCCGGCCCAGGCGTTCCGCGACATGGCGCCTGCCGGCCTGACAGAGCTCCTGATCAGTGCGCGCTCGCTGCTGCTGGTGCCGCTGCGGGTCCGCGACCGGACCATCGGCTTTCTGCTGCTCGACAGCGATGAGCCGGATCGCTACGGCACCCGCGACGGCACGCTGGCGTGGGCGCTCGCCAACCAGGCCGCCGTCGCGATCGAGAATGCGCGGCTTTACGACCAGGCCCGGGAGCTGGCGGCCATCGAGGAGCGGCAGCGGCTCGCCCGCGATCTGCACGACTCGGTCACCCAGAGCCTGTACACCGCGTCGATGCTCGGTCGCATGCTGCCCGCGACGTGGGAAACGGACCCGCGCCAGGGCCGCGAGATGCTCGGGCAGCTGGGCGAGGTGACGGACTCGGCCCTCGCCGAGATGCGGACGCTGCTGCTCGAGCTGCGGCCGGCCGCGATCCTGCAGTCCAGCCTCGACGAGCTCTTGCTGCGCCTGGTGCAGGCGCTTCGCAGCCACGTCGAAAAACCGATCCAGGTCGAGATCGAGGGCGCCGCGGTGTTGCCGCCCGAGGTCCATCTCGGGTTCTATCGCCTGGCGCAGGCGGCGCTCGGCAACGTCGTCCGCCACGTCTCGGCGGCGCAGGCGCGCGCCAGCCTGGCGCTCGCGCCCGGCGAGGCGAAGCTGGTGGTCAGCGACGACGGAGGCGGGTTCGACGTGTCGCGCATCGGCGCGCGCCGGGGCATGGGCCTCGAGATCATGCGCGAGCGCGCCGCCGCGATCGGAGCCCACCTCCAGATCGACAGCCTGGTCGGGCAAGGAACGACCGTGACGGTGCGGTGGCCGGCCTGATCTGGCCGCTGCCCATCCGGCGGCTTACAACTGGGCCATGACAACGAGCGCGAGCCGGAGAGGTGTGCTGCGGGCCGGGACCTTTCTCGGCGCTGCGATCGCCGGCGCGACGGCCGCGGCGGCGCCGTCCCGCGACAAGAAGAAAAAGGACGAGGCGGAGGAGATCGGGCCGGGGGAGGACCTGATGCGAGAGCACGGTGTCCTGCGCCGTGTCCTTCTGGTCTACGGCGAGGCGGGCCGGCGTTTGCAGCGGGGCGGCGATCTGGACGCGGACGTCGTCCAGAAAGGCGCGCGCCTGATTCGCAAGTTCATCGAGGACTATCACGAGCGCCAGGAAGAGGAGATGGTGTTCCCCCGGTTCGAGCGGGCGCACAAGCTCGTCGAGCTGGTAGCGGTCTTGCGCGCGCAGCACCAGGCGGGGCGCAAGCTGACCGAGCGCATTCAGACGCTGGCGACGGCGGCTGCGATCAAGGACGGCGCCCAGCGCCGGCAGTTGCAGGCCGCGCTGGACGCTTTCATTCAGATGTACGAGCCACACGCCTCGCGCGAGGACACGGTGCTGTTCCCGGCGCTGCACGAGATCACGAGCCGCTCGGAGTACGGCGCGCTGGGCGAGGACTTCGAGCGGCGCGAGCACCACACCTTCGGCGCGGACGGCTTCGAACAGGCGGTCGCGGAGGTCGATGCCCTCGAGAAGTCGCTCGGCATCGAGGACCTGGCGCGCTTCACGCCCCGGCCCTGAACGTCAGAGCCGCTGGCGCAGTCCCTCCGACGGGATCTGGACGCGCGGGTGCGCGACGCGGCGCAGGCGGAACCCGAGCACGATCATCATGACGCCGAAGAGCAGCGCGTACGCCCCCAGCCACCAGACGACCGCGAGGCCGCCCGCGAGCGGCCGGTAGAACATCAGGAACCCGAGCGCGATCGACAGCACGCCGCCGATGCCGAGCGCCCATTCATGCGCGATCAGCTTGCGCAGTCGGACCGCGCTGACGATCTCGAGGATGCCGCTGGCGATCGCCCAGACGCCGATCGCCCAGACGAAGGCCAGTGCGGTCGATGCCGGCCACAGCACCGCGACGGCGCCGACCGCGATCGAGATCAACCCTTCGAGCAGCAGTGCGCCCCAGCTCTCGCCGGCGCGGCCGCTGCGGGCCGCGGCGATGACCGTGGCGATCCCGCTGATGAACGCGTAGCACCCGAATACCAGCACCATGCTGAACGCCATGGCGCCCGGTCGCGCGAACGCGACCAGCCCGAACAGAACACCAATGACGCCGCGGAAGACGACCCAGCCCCACCGCGACGCCAACCCCACCGTCTCTTTGGCCTCGAGCATGATTCACCTCCGGCTTGCCTGACAAGAAGCTAGGCGCGCTGATCGCGAATGGAAAGCGGGCGCGGCTCGACCAGCGCGCGGTAGAGCAGGCCGCCGGCCCCTCCGCCCACGAGCGGCGCCAACCAGAACAGCCAGAGCTGATGAACCGCCCAGCCGCCCGCGAACAGCGCGACGCCCGTGCTGCGCGCCGGATTCACCGATGTGTTGGTGACCGGGATGCTGATCAGGTGAATGAGGGTCAGCGCCAACCCGATCGCCAGCGGGGCGAAGCCAGCCGGCGCGCGCTGCGTGTCGGTGACGCCCATGATGACGAGCAGGAATCCGCAGGTCAGCACCAGCTCGCAGACCGCCGCCGCCGGCAGCGCGTAGCCGCCCGGTGAGTGGGCGCCGTAGCCGTTGGCGGCGAACCCCGCGGCCGGGGTGAAGCCCGGCGCGCCGGATGCAATCGCGTACAGCACGCCGCCCGCCAGCAGCGCGCCCGCCACCTGCGCCGCCACGTAGGCGGGGACGTCGCGGCCGGGAAACCGGCCGCCCAGCCAGAGCCCGACGGAGACGGCGGGGTTGAAGTGCGCGCCCGAGATGCCGCCCAGGGCGTAGGCCATCGTCAGAACGCTGAGGCCGAAGGCGAGCGCGACGCCCGCGAAGCCGATGCCGAGGCCCGGAAACGACGCCGCCAGCACGGCGCTGCCGCATCCGCCCAGCACGAGCCAGAAGGTTCCCACCATCTCCGCGATCGATCTTCGCCCCAGCGTCATCTGCGCACCTCCTCGGAATGTCGAACGTCGTCTCGGTCCGACCTGCGATCAGCGGCGGACGTCGGGGTCGTCCCGGTACTCGTAGTCCGCCGTCTCGTCGCGGTCGCGCGAGCCGGCGGCCTTGCGCGTGTCCTCGACCTCCGCCTCTTCGTGACGCAGCAACGCCGACCCTTCGCGATCGACCGAACGCGCGACCGTCCGCACGACCAGCTCCTCCTCCAGGTACGGGCGCTTGCTCACCCGGACATCCTCCTCGTACAGCGGCACATCGACGGTCTCTTCCTCGAACGGAACGTCGCCCGTCAGGGGCGCCTTGCCGCCCGCGGCGACGTGTTCGATCACCACATCCTCACGCTTCACGGGGACAGAGAAGTGCTTCTCCTCGGTGCGCACGGTCTTGTGGATGCGCACGTGACCGGATTCGCGCGCGACCTTCTCGATCCCGATCTCCTCGCGCCGGAGCGGGATCCGGATCTCGTCTCGGTCGGCCGAGCGTGGCGTTTCCGCGGCTGCGGTGACGGCGCGCGCCGCGGGCGCGCTTGTCGCGGGCGCGCTTGTCGCGGCCATGGTCGCGGCTGCGGCCGCCGCGGGCGTCTCGGTTTTCGCGGTCACCTCCTCGAGGTTGCGCCCGCGCAAAAAATCACTCAGCGCGTAGCGGATCGTTCCTCCCGCGATGTCGGTGATGTGGTCGTAGCGAAGCTCGTAGTCCTTCGGGAAGAAGACGCCCTTCTCGACCACGAAGGTCTCCGCGTCGCAGCGAATGACCTTGCCGATGCGCTCTCCCTGTGTTCCGACGACGAACATTCCGTTGCGAACGGTCTCCTGGTCCCACCTCATCGGGCACCTCCTTCCGCGTGCAAAAAGTTGGTGCAACTTCGAGGCCCGTGCACCGCG
>DATFXS010000211.1:0-6091 GCA_035315605.1 Polyangia bacterium | reverse complement strand
CCCTGACCGCGTCGGTCTTCGTCGTCCTGCCGGTCTTCGGTAACAACACCCCGTTCGAGACCGTCGCGTGGGCGGCCCAGGTCGCCGGTCCCGCCGCGGTGGGCGGCATGGTCTGCACGTTTGGCCACACCAGCAAGCACTACACGGGGGGCTGCGGCCCCGTCGTGCTCGGCGCCTATCTGGGCGCGCTCGCGGTCGTCCCGTTCACCTTGATCGGCTCGGCGGCGGGCGGCAGCTTTCACGACGAGGAGGGGAACGCGAACTTCACCTCCGGCGCCGCGATCGGCTACGCGATCGGCTACGCGGTCGGGGCGGCCGTGGGGGCGACGATCGCCTGGCACCTCGAGAAGGAGGAGCGAAGCCTCTGGTCGAATCTGGGCGCGCCGCCGGCCGCCCCGGGCCTCGAAAGCCGGCGTTGGCTGGAGCTCGCCTGGCGGCGGACGTCGGGCGGGCGCGCGGCGCCGGCGGCGAGCGTGCCGCTGCTCGCCTTCCCGTTCTGACCGGTCAGCCGACCTTCGCCGTCCGGGTGATCTCGCCCATGCGGCCGCTCTGAAAATCCTGAAAGGCCGCCACCAGCTCCGCGTCGTTGTTCATCACGAACGGACCGTAGCGCGCGATCGGCTCGCCGAGAGGCACGCCCGCGAGCAGCAACAGCCGCCCGCCGCCCGGCGCGCCCCGCAGACGGACGCTGTCGCCCGCGCCGAGCAGCGCCATCTGCCCGTCGGCGACGGCGCCCCCGCCGTCCCGTTCGCCGATCCGCACGCTCCCCTCGAACACGTACGCGAGCGCCTGGTGCTCGCGCGCCAGGCCGATCGTCACGTCGCCCTCGGGCGCGATCGACCAGTCCTGATAGACGATGGGGGTGTGCGTGTCGATCACGGCGCGCACGCCGAGCGCCTCGCCCGCCACGACCCGGACGCGCGCGCGCCCGTCCGCTGTCTCGGCGGTCGGAATCGCGCCGGCGGCGATCTCCTGGTAACGCGGCGTGGTCAGCTTCAGGCGCGCGGGCAGGTTGACCCAGACCTGGAACCCGTGGACCCGCCCGCCCCGCTCGCGCAGCGCGCGCGACGGCATCTCGGCGTGGATGATGCCCGCGCCGGCGGTCATCCACTGCACGTCGCCGGCGCGCAGCGACCCGCGGTGGCCGGCGGAGTCCTCGTGCTCCATCTCGCCCTCGAGCACGTAGGTGACGGTCTCGAAGCCACGGTGGGGGTGATCGGGCGCGCCCACCGCCTCCCCGGGGCCGTACTCGACCGGTCCCATCTCGTCCAGCAGCAGGAACGGATCGACGGCCGTCATTCCCAGCCCCGGGAACGGACGGCGCACGATGAAGCCGCCGCCCTCGCGCTGCTTGTGAGCCGTGACGATCTTTTCGACCTCCCGAACGCCCGTGTTGGTTGCCATGATCAGGATTCGATGCGCGCCGGCGGCTCCGGGTTACCGGCGCCGCTCGACCGCGGCAACTGGATGGTGAACACGCAGCCGGTGCCCGGCATGTCGTGCACGGCGACGGTGCCACCCTGAGCCTCGACGGCCTGCCGCGCGATCGCCAGGCCCAGGCCGAAGCCGGTGCGGTTTTCGCCGCGCTGGACCAGGGGCGCGAACAGATCCTCGACCCTGCCCGGCGGAAGGCCGCCGCAGTGGTCCGCGACATCGATCGTCACCCGATCGGACGCGCCCCGCGCCGTCACCGTCACCAACGAACCCGCCCGGCTGAACTTCAGCGCGTTTTGAACCAGGTTGAACACCGCCGATCGCAGCAGGCGCGGGTCGGCGGCGATCACCGCGTCGCCCTCGATCACGAAGCGCAGGCCGACCTCGCGGTCCTGGGCATCGATGCCCGCGTCCAGATCGATGTCGTGCAGCATGTCCGAGAGGACCACCGGCTCGAGTCGCGGATCGACGCCGAGGGCGAGCGATGCATGCGACAGGGCGTTGTCGATCATGTCGGCCGTCCGGCGCAGGCTTCGCTCGAGCAGATCGGCGGCCCGGCCACCGGCCGCCAGTTGCTGACTGCGCAGCCGCTGCAGCGCCGCGCGGGCTGCGGACAGCGGGTTGCGCAGCTCGTGCGCGATGAAGCCCAGATGCTCCGACCGCTGGCGCTCCTGCTCCTGGTCGCGGCGCTTGACGTACTGGGCGAGCGCGTCCGCGATTCCATTGTTGAGCCAGCGCGAGATCACCTGCTGCTCGCCCAGGCTGATCTCGGCGCCCGCGTCGCGCGCGATCTCGATGATGCATTCGTGCAGGAGGCCGTATTCGCGCACGACCTCGGCGACGTCGAAGTGCAGGCGCAGGCGCTGGGCGCCGTGCTCCTCCGCGTTGCCGCTCGTGCTTGGGAGCGGGATCGCGTCGGGATAGAGGGCGGCGATGATCTCGTCCACGAAATCCGGTATCCGGTCGAGCAGCTCGGCGTTCGACAGCGACGCGCCGACCGCGGCACGAATCTTCGTGTTCCAGCAGGCGACGACCAGCTCTCGCCGCGCCCTGAGGACACCAAAAAGTGTGTCCTCGATTCCCCCACTCACATCTCAGATGTAATCGGCGGCGCGTGAAGCGCAAGAGGTTCGGAGCCTGGTTCGAATGCTCGAGCCTGCGCCCCGCGGGCACGGCGCAGCGTCAACACCGCGATCTCGGGCGCGACCGCCAGCCGAACGGGCGGTCCGGTCGTGCCGAGCCCGCGGTTCACGTACAGGGTCGAGGCGCCCGATCGGTAGACGCCGTTCGTGAACCGCGTGATCAGCCGCGCGAGGTTCAGCTTGCGCGCGAGCAGCGGGACCGCCACCTGACCGCCGTGCGTGTGCCCGGACAACACGAGGTCGACGCCGCGTTCGGCGGCGTCGGGAAACAGCGCTGGATCATGGGCCAGCAGGACGGCCGGCATTCCGGGCGGCCGCTCCGCCAGTGCGCGCCCGAGATCGTGCCGCCGCGTCCAGGTGTCGTCGACGCCCGCCAGCCAGATCGCCGCGCCGTCGCGCCGCAGCTGGAGGCCGCGGTTGCGCAGCACCGTCAGGCCGGCTGACTCCAGCGCGCCGACCATCGCCTCGCCGTCGCCGAAGTAGTCGTGGTTGCCCATGCTGGCGAACGCGCCGTCCCGGGCGCGCAGGCCGCCGAGAGCGCGCGCGACCACGTCGACGTACGCCGAGCCGCTCGCGATCAGGTCGCCCGTCACCGCCACCAGATCGGCTTCCAGCCGGTTGGCGGCGGTGACCCACCCCGCGACCCGGCGCGCGCTCGCGAACGGACCGCAGTGCAGGTCGGAGATCTGGACGATCCGGTAGCCATCGAACGCCTCGGGCAGCCCCTCGATGTCGACGTCGCGGCGGCGGACGCGCGGCCGCTGGTGCAGCGACAGCGCGGCGCCGCCGACCGCCGCGGCGAGCGCAACGACGACGCCGGTGTCGGGGGGCGCGCGGAACAGCGACGCGAGCGCGATCGCGATCGGCGCTGCGAAACTGAACAGCAGCGCCACCGTCCACCAGATGAAGAACGGCCACAGCACCAGGTAGAGACGCAGCGGACCGGGCGTCGCCCACGCCGTCCGCCCGCGGAGCAGGCCGGCAACGAACCCGATCGTCAGCAGCGCGGGAAGAGCGACGATGGGGGCGACGCGCCCGCTCAGGTGGGCGAGCGCAGCCACCAACGGAATCTGCAGTCCGACCGCGAGCACCAGCACCAGAAGCAGGAAACGCCCGGGGCCGCGCGATCGACGGGGCGGGCCGGCGGCGTTGGTGGAAGCCATGCTCAACTTTGCGATGCGGTTGCGCGCGCCGCAACCGGTGGCAGCTCAGGAAATATTGAACATGGTCGGCGCCTGACCGCGCCGCTCGGCCGCGATCGGGAAAATCAGCAACGGTTTCGGCGCCAAGGAGCTGACGGCCGCGCTGGTGGGTGTCGCGCGCACGCCCGATCGGGTCGGATCGAGCGCGGTCTGCTTGAAGCCGATCACCATCACGGGATCGCCGTTCCGCAGCACGAAGGCATCCCAGCCGGTCGCCACCGCGCCGACCGGCAGATCCAGCGACGCCACCAGCATCCGGCGCGCGTGGGCGTCGGTCAGATTCACGTTGCTCTCGCCCAGCATGCGGGCACCGGCGACCTGAACGCGGGCGACGTTTCCGGCCTCGTCCACCAGCTCGAAATCATTCAACGTCTCGAGCACACCCGGATATTTCTGGTGACAGGCCATCGCGAGGCCGATGGCCGGCTCGCCGCCGACAGGCTCGGCGAGCTGCGCGCCCGCCTGGACCCAGCCCACCAGCGACACGATGGTTCCGTCGGGTTGTTCGCCGAGCGCGGCGAGATCGTCGACGGCCCTCGCCTCGGCGGGCGCGCTGGTCCGGATCAATTCGGTGGCTCGTTCGGCCTGGGTCCGGAGGATCATGCGCCGCCAGGGCAAGGCCAGCGCCGCCCCGATGGACAGGGCGATGACGGTCGGAATGATCAGGCCGGGCAGCAGGACCAGGCAGGCGTACCAGATGAACAGCCACAGCACGCCGAAGGCTCCCCACCTCACCCAGCCGGTCATCGCGACCCGCAGGCGCTGGGGCGGGGTGAGCCATGCCACCAGCGGATCGTCCAGCAACGGTGTCAGACGATGCAGGGGCCTTGGGGAGGCCTGCGTCATTGCCAGACCCTCATTTTGCCACCGTTCACATTTCTTAACAGTCCCGCGCGAACGTCCTTAACGATCGGTGTTCAGAGTCTCCCCACGGAGCAAACGAGCTCCGCAAAGGAGATGAAGAGATGATCGGATGCTTGATTGCAGGAGGCCTGGTGGTATTCGCGCTCAGTCGGCTGTTTCATGCCCGTCGCTGGTATTACGGCCATCACGGGTGGGGCGGTTGCCATTCGCGTCATGGCGGCTGGCACGGCGGCCCGTGGGGGCATTTTCCGGGGCGGCGGGGCTGGGGCGGCTACGGGCTGGACGATGACGACTGGGGCGCGTCGCTGCGGGACGAGGGTGGGTCGGACGGCTGGGGGGCGGGCGTTCGCGGGAAACGTCATTTCATCCGTTCCGTCCTATCGCGCGTGAACGCGACGCCCGCCCAGGAGCGCGCCATCGGCGGGGCGCTCGATGAGTTCCGCGACGACCTCCGGAAGCTGGGCGGCGGCGAGGCCCGGCGCAGCCGGCAGGAGCTCGCGGACGCGCTGCGCCGCCCGACCTTCGACGGCGTCGTGCTGGGCGAGCAGTTCGCGCGGCACGACACGGTGATCGAGGGCGCGCGCAAGGCGTTCGTCGGGCTGGTCGCGCGGGTACACGACGCGCTCGAGCCGGATCAGCGCACGCGGCTGGCCTCGCTGGTCGAACGCGGGCCGCGCTTCGGGTGGTGGCAATGACGCGTGGGGAGCCGGCGAGCTTTGCTCGCCGCGTACCACCGGGGGAGGGTTCGGGAACCCTCTTAGGGTTCCCGAGACCAATGTCGCGCTAGGATCCATCCGTGCGCGTCCTCTGCATCGACGACGATCGTCGCCTGTTCGAGCTGCTGGCCAGCTACTTCGCTCCCAACGGCGTGACCCTGGTTCACGCGACGGACGGGGCGAAGGGGCTGGCGGCGCTCGAGCGGGACGTCTTCGATGCGGTGCTTCTGGACGTGATGATGCCGGGGATGGACGGGCTGGAGGTCTGCCGGCGCATCCGCCAGACGAAGCAAGTTCCGGTCATCATGCTGACCGCGCGCGGTGACGAGGCCGATCGGGTGGTCGGGCTGGAGCTGGGCGCCGACGACTACGTGCCCAAGCCGTTTTCGCCGCGCGAGCTGCTGGCGCGGCTGCGGGCGGTCCTGCGGCGATCGCAGCCGCAGGCCGTCGAGGCTGAGATCGTCGTCGGTCGCGTCGCCATCGAGGTCGGGGCGCGGCGCGTACGCGTCGCCGGCGAGCCGGCCGAGCTGACCGGACTGGAGTTCGACATCCTGCTCGCGCTGGCGCGGCGGCCGGGGCGGGTGGTGCCGCGGGAGACGCTGATGGCGGAGGCGGGCCGCAACGACGTCACCGTCAACGACCGCACCGTCGACGTCCATGTCTCGCACCTGCGCAAGAAGCTGGGCGACGATCCGAAAGCGCCGCGCCTCATCAAGACGGTGCGGGGCGTCGG
>DATFXS010000210.1:0-17526 GCA_035315605.1 Polyangia bacterium | reverse complement strand
CCCGGCCTTCATCACGTCCGCCGACGGCCAGAGCTGGAGTTACTACGGGCGGCTGACTTCATCCAAGCAGGTTGGCTACGTGGCGGGCTATTACAAGTACTGGGGCAACAACACCGATCGGATCGATTTCTGCGGCACCGAAGCCCACCCACGCGACTTCGACAACAACCTGTGGCACGGCTACGTCAAGGGCGGCCAAGTCTACAACTCGACGGGCGTCGTGATCGATTCCTCCCTCAAGGACACCAACTCGACCACCACGAACTCGAAGGACATCTCCGCCTTCACGCAGGTGTTCAAGACCGGTTCGACGCTGGGGCCCACCGCGCTCAACCACGCCTGGAACCTCGACATGGTCCGCTACGACGACGGGACCATCGCCATCCTCGGCCAGGCCCGCGCGGTGGGGACGTGCGGCACCGAGGCGGGTTACGGCAATACGAACTGCGATCCGGACAAGCGCATTCTCTACTTCCGCTTCGACGGGACGTCCTGGAAGGGGACCTACCTGGTGAAGGCCGGTCCCAAGCTCTACTTCACCGAAGAGGACTACATCGGCGCCGGCGCGCTTCACCCCGACGATCCGCACACTCTCTTCATCTCGACGACCTACGATCCGCGCGACGATACGACGCAGACGTCGAAGCGCGAGATCTACCAGGGGACGACCTGCGACAACGGCGCGACCTGGCAGTGGACGCCGATTACGAAGAACTCGACGGTCGACAACATCCGCCCGATCGTGCCGAAGTGGGATTCGAAGCACACCGCGCTGGTGTGGATGAAGGGCACCTACACGAGCGCGCAGCAATACGCGATGCAGATCGTCGGCCTGATCTCCGGCCAGTAGGTCCCGATCGCCGGCCCCGCCCGGTTTAGTTCGAGCAGTGCGCCGTGTCGCTGGCGCTGATCGTGCCGGGGCACGCGGTGGTCGAGCAGCTGCCCGGGTCGTTGCATTGCTCGCAGGCGGCGACGGCGTTCGTGCGGCAGTCGAGGTCCACGGCGCCGCAACCGCAATCGCAGATACCGTCGTCGTAGAAGCCGCGGTCGCAGGTCCACGCGCCCGGAATGGTGACGGTGCAGAGGGCGTTGTGGCTGGGATCGATGTGGTACTTCTTGCCGCCCGAGCAGCCTTCGACAGGAAAGTTTCCGCAGACGTAGAGCAGCTCGATCCCCTGACAGGCGGGGTCGGGGATGCCGCAGCCGCAGTCGCAGGTCAGGTTGCGGAACGCGGCCGCCGAGCAGGTCCATCCGTTCGGCGGCGGCGCGCACTGGGTCGGATCCGAAGGCAGGACGGTCCCCTCGCAGGTGCCGTGGCCGCCGCAATTGAGGCACCGGACACAGGCCGCGAAGTCGGACGTCCGACAGTCGATGTCGGGGATGCCGCAGCCGCAGTCGCACGTGCCGTCGCCGTAGACGATCGCGCCGCAGGTCCAGCCGGCCGGCGGCGTGGGCGTGTCGCAACGGCCGTTGAAGCTCGCGTCGATGAAGCTCGGACACGCTTGCGCCGAGCACGAGCCCGGATCGTCGCACCGGTCGCAGGCGTCCACGCCCAGCGATTTGCAGTCAGGATCGATCGCGCCGCAGCCGCAGTCGCAGCGGCTGCCGTCGCGGTAAAGCCGGGGGGAGCACTGCCAGGTGTAGGGCGGGGCAGGGCAGTGCGCGTTGTCGGTCGCGTCGACCGCGCAGGTGAACGGCGAGCAGCTGGTCTGGTCGCACACCTGGCACGAGGCGGCCTTGGCGTCCGGGCAATCGACATCGACGGCGCCGCAGCCGCAATTGCAGACCCCGTCTCCATACGTGTTTGCGGCGCACGACCAGAGCGGCGGGATCGCGCAGTGCGCGTTGTCGCCTGGCGCGATCGACGACGGGCAGAGCCCGTTCGCGCACGAGCCCTGCGCCAGGCAATCGTCGCAGCTCGCGACGTCGTTGTTCCAGCAGTCGATGTCCCGGACCCCGCACCCGCAGTCGCACTGCTTGCCGTCGCCGTATGTCTCGGGCGTGCAGGTCCAGCCCGCCGGCGCCCGACAGGTCGTCACGTCGGCCGGGTCGATGCGGCCAGGACAGGCGGCCGGACTGCAGCTGCCGGGTGCGTTGCAGACGTCGCAGTACCCGATGCCCGTATCCTGCAGCAGGCAGTCGACGTCCCGGGTGCCGCAGCCGCAGTCGCAAAAGCCGTCCCCGAACGCGGCGGGGGCGCAGGTCCATCCCTCCGGGCCGCCGCCGCGGCCGCCGATCATCGAACCGCCGCTTCCGGACGCACCGCCCCCGCCGGGTCCGGTCCCCGCAGCGCCGCCGGTGCCGCCGCCGGTCCCGGCACCCGCCGACCCGCCCGTGCCCCCGCCGGCCGCCGTTCCGCCACTGCCCGCGCTGCCCGGCATCGCCCGGTGGTTGCTGTCGCTCGAGCACCCGACCCACGCCGCCAGCAACAACAAGATCGGCGCGAGGGCGCGTCCGCGCGAGGCCATCGCCCCCAGTATTCCCGCAAAGTGCGCGACTTCCCAGCTTCGACGTCAAGTTGCGCTACTCCGCGTTGTACGCGGGCGCGCCGGCGGTGGTCGCGATCGACTCGTCGGGGGCGTTCTCCAGCGCTTCGCGCTTCGCCTTCTCCTTGCGGTGGTCCTTGGCGATCAGGACGTAGACCGACGGGACGACGAACAGCGTGAAGAGTGTGCCGATGGTCATGCCGCCTACCAGCACGATGCCGATCGAATTACGCGCCACGGCGCCCGGACCGGAGACGAGCGTGAGCGGGAAATGGCCGGCGACGGTGGCGACGGTGGTCATCAGGATCGGGCGCAGCCGGATGCTCGCCGCCTCCTGGACCGCGGTGACCTTGTCCATGCCGAGGAGCTGCTGCTCGTTGGCGAACTGAACGATCAGGATGCCGTTCTTCGCGATGAGGCCCGCCAGCGTGACCAGGCCGACCTGGGAATAGATGTTGAGCGTGGTGGTCCAGCCCTCGGTCAGCCCGAACTTCAGCCCCGGCGGGCCGGCGAACTTCAGGAACGTGAAGCAGAGCGCGCCGAACATCGCCAGCGGGACCGAGCCGGCCAGGATGACGAACGGATCGCGGAACGAATTGAACTGCGCGGCCAGCACCAAAAAGATCACCAGCAGCGCCAGCCCCAGCGCGGGCAGGAACCGCCCCGCCTCCTGGTGCAGCTGCCGCGACTCGCCCGTGTAGTCGATCTTCGACCCCGGCGGCAAGACCTTCGCGGCGGTCGTCTCCATGACCTGCAGCGCCCCCTCCAGCGACTGGGTGGGCAGGCCGGAGACCTTGATGGCGTTCAGCTGCTGGAAGCGGTTCAGCGAACGCGGCTCGAGGCCGGTACGGATGGTGGCGATCGCCGACAGCGGGACAAGCTGGCCGTTCGGCCCGGAGACGTGGATGTCCTCCAGATCGGCCGCCGTCAGTCGTCCCGACCGCTCGATCTGGGGGATCACCTTGTAGCTGCGCCCGTCGATGTTGAAGCGGTTGACGAAGTTGCCGCTCAGCATCGACGACAGGTCGGAGCCGAGCTGCTCCATCGTCACGCCCATCGACGCCGCCTTGCTGCGATCGATGACAATCTGCGCATTCGCCTGGTCGATGCGCACGTCGACGATGGGCGGGAAGGCGAACTGGTGGCTGGCCATCGCCGCCTGGACCAGCTGGTCCGCGTACTGCACAAGCTGCGCGTGCTCCGCCGTCGACGACAGCACGACCTCGACGGGGAACAGCCCCGGGTTGGGGAGCGCCGGCGGCAAGAAGACGGGCGCGCGGATGCCGGTGATGCGGGCCAGCTTGAGGTTCAGCTCGTGCTCGATCGGGAAGACGCTGCGCTTGCGCTCGGTCCACGGCTTGAGCCCTATCCCGCCGAAGCCGCCGGTCGGGAAGCTGATCTGGAAGCTGAGCCTGAACTCGGGCGTCTCCTCGAACGCCTTGTGCACCAGCGCTGAATAGGTCGTCACCTGCTCCAGCGTCGCGTTGGCGGGGACGTCGATCGCGCCGAACAGGAAGCTCTGATCCTCGTGCGGCGCCAGCTCGCCCGGCGAGAACTTGTAGAGCGGCAGCAGCAGCAGCGACAGCACGATCCAGACGGCGTAGACCGCGGGGCGGGCGCGCAGGGTCCGGCCCAGAAGCTTGGCGTAGCGCGTCCGGACGGCGTCGAAGGCGCCTTCGACCTTGCGCGCGAACCAGCGGTGCTGGTGCTCGGAGCGTAACAGGCGCGACGACATCACCGGCGAGAGGGTCAGCGCGACGACGCCCGAGATGAAGACCGCGCCCGCCAGCGTGAACGCGAACTCGCGGAACAGCGCCCCGGTCAGCCCGCCCTGGATGCCGATCGGGACGTACACCGCCGCCAGCGTGATGGTCATGGCGACGACGGGCCCGACCAGCTCGCGCGCACCGATCAGCGCGGCGTGGTACGGCGTCCGCCCTTCGCGGATGTGGCGTTCGACGTTCTCGACCACGACGATGGCGTCGTCGACGACCAGGCCGACCGACAGCACGATCGCCAGCAACGTCAGCAAATTCAGCGTGAAGCCGAACGCCTGCATCAAGAAGACGCCGCCGATCAGCGACACCGGGATCGCGACCACCGGCACCAGCGCCGAACGGAACGATCCCAGAAACAGGAAGATCACGATCATCACAATCAGGATCGTCTCGCTCAGCGTCTTGACGACCTCGCGGATGGCGTCCCTGATGTAGGCGGTGGAGTCGTAGGCGACCTTCGCTTGCAGGCCCGTCGGCAGCTCCGCACTGATCCGATCGACCTCCTTGTTGACGTTCCCGATGACGTCGATGGTGCTGGCGCTCGGGAGCACCCACACCCCCATGAACACCGCCTTCTGGCCGGAGAACCGCACGTCCTGGTCGTACTCGTCGGAGCCTAGCTCGACGTCCGCGACGTCTTCCAGCCGGACGAGGGCGCCGTTCTGCTCGCGGATCACCAGCCGCTTGAACCCGTCCAGCGATCGCAGGTCGGTCGTCGCCGCCACGTTCAGCTGCGTCAGCCCGCCCTTGGTCGTGCCCGCGGCGGTCAGGTAGTTGTTGGCGGCCAGCGCGCGCCGCAGCTGCGACGGCGTGACGTTCAGCGCCGCCATGCGATCGGGCTTCAGCCACGCCCGCAGGGCGAATGTCCGCGCGCCCAGGATCTCGGCGCGCTGCACGCCGCCGATCGCCGACAACCGCGGCTGGACCACCCGGATCAGGTAGTCGGTCACCTGGTTCTGTTCCAGTACGTCGGACGTGAAGCTGAGGTACATCGCGGCGATCTGCGCGTCGGACGGCTCGACCTGGATCGCCGGCACCTGCGCCTCGGGCGGCAGATCGGCGCGCACCTGGTTGACGCGCGAGCTGATGTCGGCCAGCGCCTCCGCCGAGTTGAAGTTCAGCTTCAACCGGACGTTGATCGTCGACAACCCGAGGACGCTCTGCGATTCGATGTAGTCGATGCCGTCCGCGGCGGCGATGGCGCGCTCGAGCGGCGTGGTGATGAATCCGCGCACCAGATCGGCGTTGGCGCCGACGTAGACCGTCCGGACCGACACCGTCGCGCTCTCCAGCTTCGGGTACTGGCGCACGTTCAAGCTGCGGATCGCCTGCAGGCCCGCAACGATGATCAGCGTGCTGACCACGATCGCCAGCACCGGCCGGCGCAGGAAGAGGTCGGTGATCTTCATGGCGTCACCGGTTCGGGGGGTGCGGCGCCAGCTCGGCCTTCGCCTGCACCGTGTTGTCGACGATGACGGGTGT
This sequence comes from Polyangia bacterium, assembly GCA_035315605.1. GTDB lineage: Bacteria > Myxococcota_A > Polyangia > Fen-1088 > Fen-1088 > JADGRB01. Next base: position 11,780 of record DATFXS010000210.1, on the reverse strand, counting down.
GTTGTTGCGCAGCTTGAAGGCGCCCGCGCTCACCACCTGCTGGCCGGCCGTCACGCCCTTGGTGATGGCGACGAAGTCGCCGCGCGCCGCCCCCGTGCGCACGAACTGCTGCCGCGCAATCTTGACCGTCTTGCCGTCGGGCGTGGTGTCCATCCCCGGCGAGCCGGGCTTCTTGTCCTCGATGACGAACACCGAATCGCCGTACGACGCGTGAACGATCGCGGTCGCCGGGACCGCCACCACCTCCGCCTTGGTCGGCTTGATGACGTCGACGGTCACGAAGGTGCCGGGGCGGGGCGCATCGGGCAGGTCCGGGATGGCGGCGCGAATCTTCACGTTGCGGGTGGCCAGATCGACCGTCGGGTCGATGGCGCTGATCGTTCCGGTCAGCGGCTCTTTCTTTCCCTCCATCGTCACGCGCACGGGCAATCCCACCGCGACGCGGGACAGTTCCTCCTGCGGCAGCGTGAAATCCGCGAACGTCCCACCCATCGCGTCCAGCGTCGTCACCGTCGTCCCGGGCGTCAGGTACTGGCCGACGTTGACGGCGCGGATGCCCAGCCGGCCGCGAAACGGCGCCCGGATCACCTTGCGATCGACCTGGGCGCGCAGCGCCGCCGTGTCCGTGGTCGCCGTCTTGAGCTGCGCCTCGACATCGTCCAGCTGCGCCTTACTTATGACGTTTCCGGCCGCTAACTTCCGGGACCGCTCCGCGTTCCGTCCCGCCAGGTCCCGGCGCGCGTCCACCGACGCCAGCTGCGCGCGCTCGACCTCGGCGTCCAGCTCCACGAGCACCTGGCCCTCTTTCGCGATCTGCCCCGACTCGAAACGGATCTTGCTGACCGTCCCCGGGACCTCGTTGCTGACGGCGACGTTGCGAAGGCTGGAGATGCTGCCGACCGCCGAGACTGTCGTCTCCCAGGTGTCCGCCCGCGCCTCCGCCGAACCGACCGCCTCGGGCGGCGGCCCCATCACCTTGAACTGCTTGCCCATTCCGATCAGCTTCCCGATCTGGGCGCCCTTGATCCCCCCCAGGACGGCGACGACGACCAGCAGGCCGACCGCCACCAGGAGGTACGTCTTCCATCGTCCATGTGTCGCCACGGCCCCAAGTCTAAGGTGCGGCGGCTGAGCTGCTAGCCCGAACTGACTGATTTCACGGTGCCGTCGACTCGGAGGTAGGCTCTCGGTCCATGAGCTTCACCAGCGTCACGCCCATCCTCCGGATCTTCGACGAGGCCAAGGCCCGGGAGTTCTACGTCGGGTTCCTGGGGTTCAAGGTGGATTGGGAGCACCGGTTCGCGGCGGACATGCCGCTTTACTTGCAGGTGTCGAAGGACGGCTGTGTTCTTCATCTGTCCGAGCACCACGGAGACTGCTCGCCCGGCGCGGCCGTGCGGATCGAAACGAACGAGCTCGAGCGGTTTCACGCCGCTCTGACTGCCAAGCCGTATCGTTACGCTCGGCCCGACATCGAGGAGATGTCGTGGGGGACGAGCGACATGTCGATCAAAGATCCGTTCGGCAACCGCTTGACGTTCTTTCAGCGCAAGCGGGACGTGGCGGCGTAGGCGAGCCAACCGGGGGCGAGGGAAAGCTCGCCGTAGCGTTCCAGCCGCTCCCAGGTGAAGCCGGCCTCGTCGAGGAGCGATTCGATCACGGCGGGTTCGTAGAGGACGAGCGTATGGGTTTCATCGGCGCGCCGGAACAGATCGCCTTCGCGCGCGAAAAGGCTGATCTCCCGGACCAGACGGCCGCGCGCACGGTCCTCCCGTTCGACGAGCCCGATCGCGGCGTCGTCGAGGGGCCAGAAGCCGCGACGCTCGCCGGTCGGACCGCTCCGGCCGGGAGCGGCCACGTCGAACAGCAGCAGGCCCTCGGGCTGCAGCTGCCGTTTGATGTCGGCGAGTCGCGCCGCGAGAGCGGAACGCCCGGCGCGCGGATCGGCGGCGTAGCTGAAGACCTCCCCGACGGCGGCGACCGCCACGCACGGCGGCAGCTCGACATCCCAGAGCGACGCCTCCACAAACGTGCCTGACGACGCCACCCGGCGCGCGATCTCCAGCATGGCAGGAGAGACGTCGACGCCCCACAGATCGAAGCCGGCGGCGAGCGCGCCGGCAGCGAGGATGCCGCTCCCGGTACCGAGATCGACCACGCCCCCCTGCGCGATCCCCGCCCGGGAGAGCCGGGCGACGAGCTCGCCGGTGGCCGCGGCGGCGAGCGCGCCGAAGCGCTCGTGGTGCAACCGGGCGAGCGCCGTTCCGTAGATGCTGGAGGCGTCCAATTCGCCGAGCCGTCAGTTCGGGCGCCGGCGCGCGCGCCGCAACAACCACCCGGCGCCCAGCAGCAGCGCGACGATCGCCGAGGAGCCAGCCGGATCGATGGCGCACCCGCATCCACCCTTGGTGGATCCGCCGCCGGTGATCCCGCCCGAGCCGCCGCTGCCCGTCCCGCCGACGCCGCCACCGGGCGGCGGCATTCCGGGGCCCACGTTGGTGTCCTCGGTGACCGTGCAGCCGTCCGCCGCGGCCGCCACCTGAAACATCAGCGGATGGCCGGTGAATCCGCCGCCGCTTCCGGCGGTCACGGTCACGACGCAACGACTGCCCGCCGCTGCCGCGGTGACCTTCGAGGTCCCGTCGCCCGCCTCGGGCGCGTCGAAGACGACGTGGCGCCCCGCCGAGCCGCCCGGCACGCCGTAGGTCATCGGATCGGCCGGCGCCCCGTCCTGCGCGGCCGACGCGACCACGTAGCTCTGCTTCGACGAGCGGTAGACGGCCGCGCCGATGACGCCCGCGTTCTGCTTCGGGGCCGGATCGAAGTTGTCGTCGTTGAGCGATCCGACCTCGGCCGGCGTTTCGCCGGCGCCCAGGCCGTCGATCACGTGCAGCGCCTGGGCGTACGGACCGGGCACGGTCACCGTGTAGTCGTCGACGGCGAAGCGGGCGGCGGCGCAGGCGCCGCACGGGTAGCTGCAGCTGACCGAGCAGGTGCCGACCTCCGGCTTCGAGATCGCGGGCGTCCCTCCCGAAAGCGACGCGGCGTGAATCGCGACCGTCGAACCGCCCACCGTCCCCGAGGCGATGGCGCCGGACAGCGCCAGCGTCCCGGCCGTGTTGGCGTGAAACCCGATGTACATGCTTCGCGAGGCGCTGCCGGTCCGCACCCGGTCGATGGTGACGATCTCGCCCTCGGGCAGGAACACCCATTCGCGGTGCGCGTAGGGGATGTCGCTGGGCGTGTCCCGGTAGTCGAACGCGCGCGCGAAGTCGGAGCGGGCCGCGAACACCGCGGCGTCCGTCCCGCGCGCCCAGACCAGCTCGGCCTTGCTGTACGGTGTCTGGGTCTTCGCGTAATCGCCCGTCAGCCCGGCGGAGTCGACGGTGACGGCGTTCGTCTCCAGCGTGTCGGGCTCGCCGTAGTTCGAGGGGTCGACGATCAAATGATCGCCGCCGCGGCTGAACACGAAGTTCCCGGCGGCGAAGTGCTGGTGGTCGGAGACGACGTGCGGCTCCGACTGGAACACGGCCCAGTAGGCGTTGGTGTCCCAGGAGGTTCGCGTGTACATGGCGCGGGTTCCGCGCGCCAGGTACCAGAGCGGCGCCGCCGGGCTCTGCGTCCGGTAGTCCTGGGGCGAAACGTCGCGCAGCTCGGCCAGCACGTTCCAGATGAACGTCGAGCCGGACGGCTTCTGCTGCTGCCTCATGTACAGCGCCCAGCTGGCCGCCTGATCGTTCGAGGGGCCGACCAGGACCGCATCGATCAGATTGGCGGCCGGGCCAGGGTAGGGCGCCTCGGAGTCGAAGTCGCCGTTGCCCATGTACTGGGCGTCGTACGTCGGGACGGTGCCGTGGGCGTAGCGGACCGCGAGGCTGTTCACCCAGGCGTCCATCTCGGGCTGCGGCGCGCCCGCTTCTTCCACCGCGCGCGTCGCCGCCGCGTACTCGGCGACGCTGAGCGGCCCATACTGCCATCCCTCGGCCCAGTCGCCGCCGACCAGCGCGCCGGCCGGCGTGCCGACGCCGCCGGTGCTGCCGGTCAGCCCCTGGCCGACGAGCAAGGTCGCGAATACGTCGTGCAGCGTCTCGGTCCACAGGTGACCGTCGGCGCCGCCGTCGTTGCCGATGGCGATCGCGGCGAGCGTCTTGCCGATGACGAACCCGGCGTTGTAGTTCGCGCCTGCCTCCTTGTTGTGGTAGCCGGAGGCCGTGTAGTAGTCGATCCAGGCGCCGAGGCAGGCGCGCGTCTGGGTGCGGAGCGCGTCGTCGACGCCGGGCGCATTGTAGAGCCAGTCGTACGCGAGCGCGATGTCGGGTCCGTACCAGCGGATCGGGTAGCCGGTGTCGTGCGTGATCGTCAGCAGGATGGGGGGCGCGGGCGAGCTGCCGTTCCAGGTCTTCCAGTTGGCCGTCGAGGCGGACGGCGTGCAACCGAGCCCATCGCCGACGGTCTGATCGTCCCCGAGCGCCGCCTTCCAGTAAAGCAGCGCCGGTGCCAGGTACTTCGACTGTCCGGTGACGACGTAGGCGAACGCGCACGAGACCGCCATGCCGGGCCAGGTGTCGGCGTCGGATCCGCCGCGCCCCGCGTAGTTGCTCGGCTTGTCGATGGCCATCTGGCAGTTCGCGACCATTGCGGCGGCGCGCGTGCCGCTCATCCCCACCTTCGCCGAGAACGCCGCCTGGTTGGCGGTGCTCATGAAGAGGCGCGGGTGGGAACCCGACGGCAGCGGCGGATCCGCCGCGCGCGCGGGCGCGGCCGCCAGAAGCGCCCCGCAGAGGAGGCTGGCGAAGACGGCTCTCGATGCGACATTCCTAAGCATGGCCGGCGCGATCGTATCTCGGCCCGCCGGCGATTGATACGGCAATCAGGCGGCGGCGTCGCGCCAGGACAGCATCCGGTCCTGCAGCTGGCCGACGTGCTTCATGAACCCCCGCCAGTCGCTGCGCGGAAGCGTGACCGGCTCGCCCGTCGGCAGCGCGATGCCGTCCTTGAGCGCGTCGCAGAACACGCGGATCATCTCCGCGCCCTCGGCGACGTCGACGCGCAGGACGCCCCGTTCCACCAGCTCCGCGAAGACGTCGAACATGCCGATGTGGCGGGCCTCGTCCCTGGCGATCTGATCGACATCGGCGAGGTCGGCCTTGTCGAGAAGGGGCAAGAGCGTGTTCATCGCCAGCAGATTGAACGGCTCCATCAATCCGTAAAGGCCGACCAGCGTCGTCGAAAATGAATTTGCCTGGGCGATGTGGCAAACGATCCGCTGCCAGCCGGGGGCGACGCCGGCCAGTCCGACGGGCGCCGTATTTCGCGCGGCCAGCATCCGCGCGTAGGAGCGGGCGTGGCGGCTCTCGTCGGCGATCTGCACGCGCAGGTCCTGCTCGAGCGCCGTGCTCGCGAAGAACCGGGCGTACTGTCCCTGAAAGGTTCGGAGGATGCCGACGCCGCGGCTTTCGCCGAAGAAGGCCTGACGCATCAGCGTCTCGGCCAGCATCGACTCGGCCGGCGTCGACATCAGTCCTGCCTCGACAGGAAGACGTCGACTTCCTTGGCGGGAACGGCGACCGGTCGCTTGGTCGCGATGTCGACCAGATGATAGGTCGCGAAGCCCTTGGCGAAGATCTTGTCCTTGGCCGCGTGACGAAAGACGAAGTCCACCGTGGCGGCGGCGCCCTCGATCTTCGTCACCTCCGTCTCGACCACGATCTTCGTGCCGAACAGGACCGGACTGACGAAGTTGAGATTCACGCCGGAGAAGACCCAGGTCTGGTTCTTCTCCGCGTAGTGGGTGAACGGCAGCTCGTAGCAACGCGCCATCTGGTCGATGCGTGCCTCGACCAGGAAGTCCAGGTAGCAGCGCGAGCTCATGATTCCCTGCATGTCGAAGTCCGAGAACCGCGGCATGAACTCGGACGTGAACCGGCGTTTCATCGTCGTCTCCTCTCGACCTCAGCCGCGTCGAAAAGCAACCGTCGTGCCACCGGGCGCCGGCCGCTTTGCGCACGTCGGCGCGTCGGCGCACCGACAATCTGTTCAAACGACCGAACGAATCGTTCGGGGGTCGAGCTGCGCCGACATCCTGGATGACCGACGTCGATGAGCGCTGCCTAGGTCGGTGACCTACGTCAGAATAGCTTCGACCCGATGCCCGCAGCCGACGCGCACATCGCTGGCCCGGTCCTGATCGTCGACGACGATCCGGACATTCGCGAGATATTGGCCGAAGCGCTGGAGAGCTTCGGTTTCGTGGTCGTGACCGCAGCTCACGGCCGTGACGCGCTGGCGATGCTGGCGCGCATGGCCGTCCGGCCGTCCGTCATCCTGCTCGATCTGATGATGCCGGTGATGGACGGCTATGGCTTCCTGGAGGAGCGGACCAAGGACACGAAGCTGGAATCCATTCCGCTCGCGGTGATCACGGCGGGGCACGGCGTCGATCGGGGGCGGATCGGCCCATCGACGCCGATCGTTCCCAAGCCCTTCGAAATGCCGACGCTGCTGCGTGTGTTGCGCGCGCTGCAGGTGGGAGCGGAAGGGGTCGCGTGAGCCTCCCCGCTGGCGGCGGCCCGGCGCCGAATGCCCCCTTCGCGGGTCAGCTTTTTCAACTGGTGGTGGCGAGCATCAAGGACTACGCGATCTTCATGCTCGACCCCGCCGGCCATATCGCCAGCTGGAATGCCGGCGCCGAGGCGATCAAGGGTTACCGCGCCGAGGAGGTGCTGGGGCGCGACCTCTCGATCTTCTACACCCCGGAAGATGTCGCGATTGGAAAGCCGCAGGCGCTGCTGGCGCGCGCGGTGGCGGAGGGTCGCGCCGAGGACGAGGGCTGGCGGGTGCGCAACGACGGAAGTCGATTCTGGGCGGACGTCGTCATCACGCCGATCGCCGATGGGGGCGGGCAACCGCGCGGGTTCGTGAAGGTGACGCGCGATCTGACCCTCCGGAAGCGCAACGAGGACAACCTGCGACAGAGCGAGGAGAGCTTGCGCGCCACGCTGTACAGCATCGGCGACGGCGTCCTCGCCACGGACGCGCAGGGACGCATCACGCGAATCAACCCGGTCGCGGAGCGTCTGACGGGCTGGCTGGAGAAGGACGCCTTGGCTCGCACCATCGACGAAGTCTTTCACATCGTCAATGAGGACACGGGTGCGCCAGCGGTCAATCCAGTCGCCCGGGTCCTCTCCGAGGGTGTCATCGTCGGCCTGGCGAATCACACGGCGCTCATCGCGCGCGACGGACGCGAGCAACCGATCGCGGACAGCGGCGCCCCGATCTTCGATCGCCAGGGACAGGCGATCGGAGCGGTCCTGGTGTTTCGCGACGTCAGCCAGGACAGGCGCGCCGAGAATTTGCTGCGCCAGAGCGAGGAGCAGCTGAGACTGATGTTCGCGAGCGTGCGCGACTACGCGCTCTTCATGCTCGACCCCTCCGGCCACATGGTCAGCTGGAATCCCGGCGCCGAACAGATCACCGGGTATCGAGCGACGGAAATCCGGGGCCAACCCTTTTCACGATTCTTCACCCCTGAGGACGTCGCGGCGGGCAAGCCCGCCCAGGAGCTCGAGATCGCCACGACGCGCGGGCGGTTCGAAGAAGAAGGATGGAGGGTCCGCAAGGACGGCTCCCGGTTCTGGGCGAGCGTGATCATCGCGCCGATCCGAGACGCGTCGAACGAACTGGTCGGCTTCGTCAAGACGACGCGCGACCTGACCGAACAGCGAAAGGCGGACGAGGAGCGGCTTCGGCTGATGCAGGCACGGGAAGCGATCCGCCTCCGGGACGAGTTCCTTTCCATCGCGTCGCACGAGCTCAAGACGCCGCTCACGGCCTTGCAGCTGCAACTGGAGACCCTGCGCTTCCAGCTTTCGCGTGATGGAAATGGCCTGGGCGAGAAGGTCGAGCGCGCCATGAGGGTCGGCAACCGTCTGGGTCAGCTCGTGGAGACGCTGCTGGACGTGTCGCGCCTGGCCACCGGCAAGCTGACATTGAATGTGGAAAGGTTCGACATCGGTGACGTCGTCCGGGAGATCGTCGAGCGGTTGCGCGAAGCGGCCGCGCGCGCCGGCTGTCAGCTCGCATTGCAGATCAGCGGTCCCGCCGAAGGGCGTTGGGACCGCCTGCGGATAGAACAGGTGCTGACGAATCTGATCTCGAACGCCATCGAGTATGCGAGCGGACAACCGATCGACATCTCGCTCGAGCGCCGCGACGGCGACGTTCAGCTCGAGGTCCGGGATCATGGTCCCGGCATCGACACGGCCGATTTCAACCGCATCTTCGAACGTTTCGAGCGGGCCACGTCGGCCCGACATCACGGAGGGTTGGGGCTGGGACTGTATGTTGCGCGCCAGATCGTGGAAGCGCATGGCGGCGGCATCGAGGTTCGCGATCCACCCGACGGCGGCGCCTGCTTTTCGGTGCGCCTCCCCTTCGAGTCGCCGCCCGCCATGCAGATGCACTGACCAGACTGAAACCGTTCGGAAACATCGTCAGCTGAGCCGTCACCGGACGCCCGTCGGGCGCCTCACTTATCAGTGGTGGGCCTGATCTCAATTTCCGCGGATACCGGGCAACATGACGCCCGGCATGTTGCTGGACCGACTGCTCGGAACGCCACAGCGGGGCGGCGCCTGTGAAGGTCCTTCTAGTAGATGATCACCTGCTGTTCCGGGTCGGCGTTCGTCGCCTTCTGACGACCGCGCCCGGATACGAGGTCGTCGGCGAGGCCGCCACGGCCGCCGATGCTTTCGAGATCATCGACCGGGTCGCGCCGGAGATCGTCCTGATGGACGTCGCGCTGCCCGGGACCGACGGCATTCTGGCGACGCGGGAGATCTTGCGGCGCGCCCCGAAGACGCGCGTTCTGGTCCTGAGCGCTCACGACCAGATCACCGACGTCGTGGCGGCGTTCGACGCAGGTGCGTCCGGATACGCGCTCAAGGATGAAGTCGCCAGCGCGTTGCTGGAGGCGTTGCGGGTCGTCAGTCGTGGGGCGCGCTATCTGGCGCCGGCGCTGGTCCCGCGGCTGGCGAAGTTCGAGGAGCGTCGCCGGGGCCCCGGCGACGTGCTGGGCGTTCTGTCGACCCGCGAACGACAGATCTTTCTCCTGGCGGCCGAGTGCATGATCGCCCGCGACATCGCGGCCAAGCTGGGCATCGCGCGCAAGACCGTCGACACGCACCTCAATCGCATCAACAAGAAGCTCAGTCTGCGCAACATGGCCGAGCTGGTTCGATTGGCGGCCAGTCTGGGCTTGCTGCAATCGAGGTCGATGCCGCTGGTCCCGCCCGGGACGGTGGTGATGGTCATCGACGACGACGCCGACATGAGAAACAGCACCGCGGAGCTGCTGACGATCGAGGGTTACGACGCGCGCGCCATCGCCAGCGCGGAAGCGGCGTGGACGGCGCTGGAGCAAGGGACCGAACCCGCCGCGATCATCCTGGATCTGTGGCTGCGCGACATGAGCGGCGGCGAATTCATTCGAAGGTTACGCGCTTCGAGGCACGCGGCGGTTCCGGTGCTGGTGCTGTCGGGGACGCGGTCGACCGAGGCGCTGGAGCTGGACGTGGACGCCATCTCGCACAAACCGATCGAGGCGACGGCGCTGGCGAGCGCCGTGGACAAGGTCGTCAGATTGGGGCCGAAGAGAGCGGCCTTGATCTCTCAGCCCCGATCCGGGCCCTCAAGCGCGAGCCGATCCCACGCCACGAATCAGGAAGCGGAAAGGTTTTCGAAAGGCGACCGATGACCGCACGTCGTCCGATCCAGCCGCCTCGCTCACTCCCCCAAGAACGGCGAACAGCTGATCGGCGTCGACCGGCTTGACCAGGTGGGCATCGAAGCCCGCCTCCTCGGATCGCTCCCTGTCCCGCGGCGCTCCGTAACCAGTCACGGCGATGATCAGGTGTCGCTCGCCGTCCGGCAGGGAGCGAATTCGTCGCGCGACCTCGTAGCCGTCCAGTCCAGGCAGGCCCAGGTCCAGCAGGATGACATCGGGACCGAAGCTGGTGACCGTTTCCAGTCCGGACGGGCCGTCCAGCGCCGATGCGCAGGCGAACCCATAATCCCGGAGCAGCGCGTGCAACGAATCGGCGGCATCGCGATTGTCGTCGATGATCAGCACCTTCGGGTGGGGCGCTGACAACCCATCCACCGTGAACGAGGGCCGCACGGCGGGCAGCGGCGTCTCGGCGGCGCAGGCCGGCAATCTCACGACGAACTCGCTGCCCGCGCCGACGCCGGCGCTGCTGGCCGACACCACGCCGCCGTGCCGCTCCACGATCGATCGGACGATGGGAAGACCGAGGCCGAGGCCGCCCTCGCTGCGGTCGGGTGTGCGGTCGCCCTGAACGAAGAGGTCGAATGCGCGCGGAAGAAAGTCGGCTGACATCCCTCTGCCCGTGTCGGCGACGCGCAGCACGATCTGCGCGTCGTCGCCGCTGACGGCGACGCGGATGGAGCCGCCCGGGTCGGTGTATTTCGCCGCGTTCGTCAGGAGGTTGGTGACGACCTGGATCAGGCGCCGCTCGTCGCCGACGATCAGCAACGACGGCGGCTCGATGTCGACCTCCAGGCGGTGGCGGCGCTCTTCCAGCATCGGGGTCACGGCCTCCAGCGCCTTCGCCACGATCTGGCGCACGTAAAGCGATTCGGTCGCGATGGTCATCTGGCCCTGGCGGATCTGGGCGACGTCCAGCATGTCGTCGACCAGCTGGGCGAGGTTGCGAACCTGGCGGTGGATCACCTCGCGCTCGCGCGCGCCGGCTTCGCCCAGCCGCACGCGCAACAATTCCAGAGCGGTCAGCACCGGAGCGAGCGGATTGCGCAGCTCGTGCCCCAGCATGGCCAGGAATTCATCCTTGGCGTGATTGGCGCTCTCGGCCTGTTCTTTCGCGGCGCGCAGGTTGGCCTCGCTGGTCCTGGCCGCCGTCACGTCCTGGACCGTTCCGATCAGCCGGACGCCGCTGGTGCCGTCGACGAACAGCTGCGCGGTCGATCGGATCGAAAGCTCGCTGCCGGCGTTCGTGCCGACCACGCGGTACTCGATGTCGCACTTTCGGTTGTCCTGGCTCTGGATGGCGTGGTGGACGGCGGCGTCGACGCGCGCCCGGTCGTCCGGATGGATGAAGCCGGCGAACGTCGGGTAATCGAAGGGCGTGCCGCGAGGCAGACCGAGGATCGAAAGGCACCGATCATCGAGGCGGGTGGTTCCGGTCGCAGGATCGATCACCCAGATGCCCACGCCCGCCGCCGAGAGCGCGATCTGCAGCCGCTGTCCGGTCTGCTCCAGCACGCGTCGCGTCCGCTCGGCTTCGAGGTGCGCCGCCGATTCCGCTCGACGGGTGTACCGGACGCGTTCGCTGAACTGCAGCAGAAGCAGCGCCGTCAGGATCGTCACCGCAGGTAACGCCGCCAGCTCGATGATCTGTTGCGCCGCGATCGGCACGGTGTCGCGGAACGGGGAGAGGCTCGGCAGCGAGGCGATCGCGAGGGAAGACAGGATGCTCGACGCGACCAGCCAGCGGAGGGGGCGGCCCTGCACGTACGGGAGGACGCAGGCGATGGAGAGGACGGCAGAGACGGCCAGCGTCGACGCCGCGAAGGGGAACAGATAGGACTGGACGGTGGCGTGCGCCAGGCCCGCCACGGCGAGGACCGCTGCGCCTTCCAGCAGATGACCCCGGCGCCCCAGGCCGAGCGCGATCAACGTGAGGACCAATACGGCCGCGAGGATCGTGGCGCCGATCAGAAGGACCGTGACGTGCAGGCGG
>DATFXS010000209.1:0-2019 GCA_035315605.1 Polyangia bacterium | reverse complement strand
CGGAGGCGGAGCCGCCGGCGCGACGGGCGGCTCGGCCTTGGCGACGGGCGGCTCGGCCTTGGCGACCGGCGGCTCGGCCTTGGCGACCGGTGTCGCCGGCTCGGACGTCGCGGGCGCCGGCGCCGGTGGATCCGTCATCGCCGGGGGTGGCGGCGCCGCCGCGGCGACGACCTCCGACTTCGGCGGCGCGTCGATGGTCGCCTCCGGGCATCCGTTGGCGATCAGCCAGCTCCGGCGCATCCGCTGGCTGTGAAGCTGCCCGTAGGCGGCGCTGCGGGATTCCAGGCAGCTCTCGCGGGCCACGACGTCGCCGTCCTTGCAGATCACGTCCATCAGCGACGGCGCGCAGGCCGAGAAAAGGTCCCGGTCCGACGTCGCCAGCATGTCGAAGGTGCCCACCGTCGTGCATCCGACGGCCAGCGTCGCAGCGACCAGAGCCGCGGCAGATCTCGTCACGGCGCTGGCATTTAGCCGCCGCCCGACGGGTCTGGAAGCGACTGTTGGGAAACAGTTGTCTTACGAAATTCGAACGTTCGTTCCGGAAATCGGTCAGGCACACAAGCTGATCGCCGCAGGAAAACAGGATGATTCATTGGCGCGCACATTGCTGGTCGGCTGCTCGTGTCCGGACGTCCGTCTGGAGATTCGAGCCTGGCGTGAGCGCGGTGTCGGCGCGCCGCTTCGTCCTGCTGGCGGTCGCGAGCGGTTTCGTGATCGCCCACGCCGGTTGCGGAGACGATCAGCCTCCGATGGTCTACTGTCCGGGCGGCGGCAACGGCGGCGCATCGGCGCACGGCGGCGCGGGTGGGGGCCAGGGCGGCGCGAGCGCCGGCGCGAGCGGAGCCGGCGGGGCCACGGGCGGCGCCGGGGGAAGCATCGCCGGAGGCGGCGGCGCGGCGGGTTCGGTCGTGGCCGGCCGGGGCGGGAACGGCGGTTCGTCGGGCGGCGCCGGCACCGGCGGCATGGCGGGCTCGGGTGCGGCCGGCCGCGGCGGCAGCGGGGGCACGGGCGGCGGGGCCGGGCACGGCGGCGCGGGCGGCTTCGGCGGCGGCGGATCAGGCGGCACGACGCCGACGCCCGGCTACACCGGCTGCTCGCATACGGGCGGCGTCTACCGGATCTCCGTGACCAAGCAGGCCAGCGCGGGGACCAGCGGCAAGTGCTTCGACCTCGTCCTCTGGAGCTCGACCCAGACGCCACCCGCGGGACTGACGCTGCCGCAGGGCTGGAGCCTCATGTCGGCCGTGTCGCGCCCGTGCACGGGCGAAGGCGCGTCGACGCCGACGACGTCGGTCACCGGGTCGGTCAGCTGGGATCCGCAGTTCGAATTCAACCTGCCGCCGGTCGTGAACCTGAACGTCATGCTGGCGTTCGCGGCCAACGACGCGGGCGTTCCGACGAACGAAACGATGAACGCGCAGTTCGTCGACGTGCAGGCGTCCTGCCCGTAGGTGGCGGCTTCAGTTGCCGGAGTCGGTCTGGCTCGGCCGCTTCGACTTTCCGCCGGTCGGACGTCCATCGAAGCCGTAGACCGGCAGCGACGCCGACTTCGCCTTCGACGTCTCGATGATCTTGAGATAGCCGGGACCCTGTTCGACCGTCAGGCCGATCGAATCGAGCGCGGTCAAGAAGACACCGTATGCCTCGCGCGGGGTCATCACCCCCTGCGTGACGATGGTGATCTTCTTGCCGCCCGCGCTCAGCTGCCCCGGCAGCACGAATGACTTGCACGTGATCGACGAGATCCAGGCGACCAGCTCCGGCAGCTCGATGTCCGGCTTCAGGTTCACCTTCACAGACCGCTTTCCCGCGGGAATCTTGTGGCAGGTGTTGAAGCCGAGATCGGTGAGCGGCAGCGACGTCGAGGGCCCGCCGGGCGCGGCCGATGGCAGCGGCGGCGCGACCGGCGGCGCGAGCACCGGCGGGGCCACGAACGGCAGGCGAACCCCCGCGTCGTGCGCGGCGATATGAATCGGCCCGGCGTCTCGCGGCGCGCCTCCGTCGGTCTCCGGCGTCTGC
>DATFXS010000208.1:0-27106 GCA_035315605.1 Polyangia bacterium | reverse complement strand
GTAGGCGAACGCGAACGCCGATGTCAGCACGGCCGCGACGCCGATTCCCGACAGCAGCGCGCTCCGGATCCGGCCGAGCTCGAGGCGCGGGGCGCGCGCCATCTCGGCGTGCGAGAGCTCGACGAGCAGGATCGGCCAGGCGGCGCCCACCCACACCACCGGCCACAGCACCGCCAGGATCGTCGACAGCCTGGGCCAGTTCTTCTCGAGCGGCTGCTTGAACGCCGACGCCCAGAGGTCCGACTGGATCACGTAAAGCAGGACCGCGCCCAGGCCGATCGCGTAAAGCGCCAGCAGGGTGTGCTCGACCTTGCGGCGATCAGGGGGCGCCTTGCCGGCGCGCACGAAGCGCACGGCCATCGCGGCGAGCACCAGGACCAGCCCGCCCGCGGTGGCGACGGTGCGGCTCGAACCCGAGCCGACCATCCGCTCGCCCACGAAGATGGCGAACATGCCGACGATCCAGACGATCGACCAGCGGCCGCTGCCGCCGCGCGCGGCGCCGCCCGGGGCGGGACCCGCCGGAGCGGCCGGCTTCGCGTCCGACGTCATTTCCATCGGCGCGCCTCCATCACGCGGATCGCAGCGAACAGCGCCACGTACGTCACCACGACGTAGTAGACGACGTCGCGCAGATGGATCTGGCCGGTCTGAAACGGCGGGAAGTGCCGCGCATACAGCGCCAGCGCCATGAACGTGTCCTTCAGCGGCCGGTCGGTCACGCGCGACAGCAGGTGGGCGATCAACACGGAGACGACGATGACGCCCGAGAAGATCGCGGCCAGAACCTGGGTGCGGGCGAGCGCCGATCCGAAGACGCCGATCGCCAGCGTCGCGCTGCCGACCAGCAGCAGGCCCAGGTACCCCGCGGCGAGGTGGCCGATCGACACCTTGCCGTTCACGAAGATGAGCGCCGGGATGTAGACCGACGCCAGCGTCATGATGGCGAGGAACGCCATCGCGGACAGGTACTTGCCGACGATGATCTCCCAGTCGTGCACCGGCGAGGACGTCAGCAGCACCAGCGTGCCGGTCTGGCGCTCTTCGGCGACCAGGCGCATCGAGATGAATACGCTGGCGATGACCGTGGTGCCGAACGAGATGTAGAAGAAGTTCGCCAGCACGTCGGCCGAATACATCTCGCCGGCGCTGAGGACGAAGGCGTTGAACATCAGGCCGTCGATCAGCAGGACCAACCCGGCGATGACGTACCCGGTCATCGAGCGGAAGTAGCCACCCAGCTCGCGGCGGGCGATGAGCAATGCCGTGCTCATTGCACCTGCTCCTTGTCCTTGTCCTTGGTCAACCGCAGGAAGATCGACTCCAGGCGGGCCGCGCCGCGGTCGATGCGCAGCAGGTCGATTCCGTTCTGGACCAGCGCGCGGACGACCTTGGGGCGCAGTTCGGGCGCGCCCTGCAGCGACAGGAGCGCGACGCCGCCGTCCTCGCGCAGCACGCTGCAGGTGCCGATGCCGGTCACGGTGCGGGCGACCTCGATCGCGCGCGCCGACGGCGCGGCGACCTCGACCTCGATGGTGCCGCCGCCGCCCAGGCGCGCGGCCAGATCCTGCTCGGACCCCTGCGCGACGATCTCGCCGCGCTGGATCACCAGCAGCCGGTCGCAGGTCTGGCTGATCTCCGAGAGGATGTGGCTGGACAGCAGCACCGTGTGCTCGCCACGCAGCGCGCGGATGGTCGCCCGCATCTCCACGATCTGGACCGGGTCGAGGCCGCTCGTCGGCTCGTCGAGGATCAGAAGCTTGGGCTTGTGCACCAGCGCCTGCGCCACGCCGACGCGCTGCCGGTAGCCGTGCGACAGGCTGAAGATCGGCTGATCGTGGACCTCGCGCGTCGAGGTCTTCTCCTCGGCCTCGGTGACCGCCTTGTCCGCTTCGGATGACGGCACGCCTCGCAACTCGGCCGCGAACTTCAGGTACCGGCCGACGGTCATGTCGTTGTAGAGGGGCGGCGTGTCAGGCAGGAAGCCGATGCGCCGCCGCACCGCGTGCGGGTCGCGGGCGATGTCGATGCCGTCGACCGTCACGTCGCCGGCCGTGGGCAACAGGATGCAGCCGAGGATCTTGAGCGCGGTGGTCTTGCCGGCGCCGTTGAGGCCGAGGAACCCGATGACCTCGCCGCGGTCGATCGAGAACTCGAGGTCGTGAACCGCGGCCAGCTCGCCGTAATATTTTGTCAGGCCTTTGACTTCGATCATGGGGGCCGGAGGGTGGGAAACGGGGCCGAACTATATGCCCGAACTCTCGGGATCCTCAAATCCGGGCGGCGCCGTTTTTTATTCCCGCGGCGGCCCGAGATCTAGAGCAGGTCCGCAAGGTTGTCCACGGTATTGAGCACCGAGTGTGCTAGCCTGCCGGCGAATGTGCGGGGTCGTTGGAGTCTACGGACACCCTGAAGCGGCAAATCTCGCCTACCTCGGCCTGTACGCGCTTCAGCATCGCGGCCAGGAGTCGGCCGGGATCGTCGCGACCGACGGCGTGAAGCTCCGTTTCGTACGTGAGATGGGGCACGTGAACGACATCTTCACGGCCAACCGCCTCAAGGATCTGCCCGGGAAGGCCGCGATCGGCCACGTGCGTTACTCGACCGCGGGCGACTCGACCAAGAAGAACGCCCAGCCGATCGTGGTCGACTATGCGGGCGGCGCGGTCGCGGTCGGGCACAACGGCAACCTGGTCAACGCGGTCGAGCTGCGCGAGCGCCTGGAGGCGGAGGGTTCGATCTTCCAGACGACATCCGACACCGAGGTGATCGTCCACCTGATCGCCCGCTCGCGCGAGCAGACGTTGCCCGAGCGGGCGGCGGACGCGCTTCGGCAGGTGCGCGGCGCCTACTCCCTCGTCTTCCTGACGGAGGATTCGCTGGTCGTGGTGCGCGATCCGATGGGGTTCCGGCCGCTCGTGCTCGGCAAAACCAAGAATGGCGCCTGGGTCGTTTCGTCGGAGACGTGCGCGTTCGAGCTGCTCGAGGCCGAGTTCCAGCGGGATATCCAGCCCGGCGAGATGGTGATCATCGACGATCGTGGGCCGCGCAGCGTCTGGCCGTTCGGCCCGCAGGATCGCCACCGGTGCGTCTTCGAGTGGGTCTATTTTGCGCGGCCGGATTCGACCATCGACGGGACGTCCGTCTACCGCGCGCGCGAGCGCATGGGCCGGCGGCTGGCGGTCGAGCACCCGGTGCCGGCCGACGTCGTCATCCCGGTGCCGGACTCGGGCGTCGCCGCCGCGATCGGCTACGCGCGCGAGAGCGGCATCCCCTACGACCAGGGGCTGATGCGCTCGCACTACATGGGGCGGACGTTCATCGAGCCGTCGCAGCAGATCCGCCACTTCGGCGTGAAGCTGAAGCTGTCGCCGGTGCGCGAGGTGCTGAACGGAAAGCGCGTGGTCGTGGTGGACGATTCGATCGTGCGCGGCACCACGTCGCGCAAGATCGTCGAGATGATCCGGGGCGCCGGCGCGCGCGAGGTGCACATGCGCATCAGCTCGCCGCCGACGCAGGGCCCGTGCCACTACGGAATCGACACGCCGACGCGCGAGGAGCTGATCGCCTCCTCTCGGTCGGTCGACCAGATTCGCCAGTTCGTCGGCGCCGACTCGCTCGGCTACCTGTCGCTCGAGGGGCTGCACGAATCGGTGAACGGCGCGGGCAGCGGACCGAAGGAAGGCTTCTGCAACGCCTGCTTCTCGAACGACTACCCGATCCGGATCCAGCAGCCGGCGCGCCTGCGCCAGCTGCGTCTCATCAGCGCCTGAGCACAGGGCATGACGACCATCGCGACGTCGGTCACCGTCGTCGACGGCCCGCGGCCCGACGCGGCGGCGCTGGACGCGCGACTCGGGGAGCTGCGCCGGCGCTTCCCGCGCGCGATCGTCGATCGCTATCTGGATCTGCTGCCGACGGTCGGCGAGCGCGCCCTGATCTTCCCCGGCGCGGCGGTGGTCGGCGACGTCACCCTGGGCGAGGACGTGTCGGTCTGGTACGGCTGCGTGCTGCGCGGCGATCTGCGGCCCGTCACGGTCGGCGCGCGCACGAACGTCCAGGACGGCACGGTGGTCCACGTCGCCGACGACGGCCCCTGCGACATCGGCGCTGATTGCATCATCGGCCACCGCGCCATGATTCATGCCTGCCGGATCGAGGACGCCTGCCTGATCGGGATGCAGGCGACGATCCTCGACAACGCGGTCGTCGGCGCCGGATCGGTCGTCGGCGCGGGGGCCGTCGTCACGCAGCGGATGGTGATCCCGCCGCGCAGCCTGGTGCTCGGCATGCCCGCCAAGGTGGTCAAGACGCTGACCGCCGACGAGGAAGCCTTCCACCGCGCCCACGCTGCCAAGTACGTCCGCCTGAAAGAAAACTACCGCCGCGACGCGCTTCGCTGATCGGCGCGGCTACGCGGCCCTTCGCCTGCTCAGCTTTCCGCTCTCCAACTTGGCGGCCAGAGTGCGACGGAGATCGGCGACGCCCTTAACGCCTTCCTTTTCCGCGATCAGGAATCCTTCAAGCAGTTCCTTGGCCTTCTTCGGCGAGCCGTTGTACGCGGCGATCATTCGCTTCAGCTCCCGCAGCATGTCTTCGTGCCACTCCTGGATGATGACTGCGTGCGGAATTCCACCGTCGCGGTCCATGCGGTCACTGATCTGCCTGAGCTGTCGAGCCAGAGCCGGCGACACCGTGAATGGTTTCTCTTTCATGGCTTCAAGCTCCGGGCCAACGCCTCTTCGGTCGTGCGCGTACCCTTTAGGATAACCCGCAGAACCCGCACCGTGGATTTGTCTCGAACTTGATAGAGTACCCTCGAGTCTCCGACTCGAACGGTCCACTCCGCATCTGCGAGCGCATCGAGAGGCTGCTGCAGTCGCTTCCGGTTGCGAGTCTCGATTTCCGCTTCGTGACGCAAGTGCTCGATTGCCGTCACGATTGGTCCGCGGACGAACACGGATAGACCCCTGAAGTCAGTCCGGGCGGCATCCGACCACTCGATCTCGTACACGCCCGGGTTTTCGACGACACGGCGCGCGGGTTGCGTCGGGTGGTGCTATTCTCCGCGCACCTTCAGCCATGGAAATCGGGCCCCTGAGAGAACGTCTGTCGAAGCTGCAGAGCCGACTGGAAATTCTCCGGGGGCATCTTTGACATCGAGGGCAAGCGCCGGCGCATCGCCGAGCTGGATGAGCAGACGGCCGCGCCCGACTTCTGGAACGTGGCCGAGAAGGCGCAGGCCGTCCTGCGCGATCAGTCGCGGCTGAAGTCGACCGTCGACGGGTTCGAGGCGCAGCGCAAGGCGGCCGAGGACGTCGCGGCCGGCATCGACCTGGCCGAGGAGATGAAGGACGAGGCGACCGCGGTCGAGGCGGCCGCCATCCTGTCCGCCGCCGAGGACGCGGTCGGCAAGATGGAGTTCGCGCGCATGCTGTCGGGGCCGTACGACCGGAACGGCGCGCTGGTCAGCATCAACGCGGGCGCGGGCGGCACGGAGTCGCAGGACTGGGCCGAGATGCTGCTCCGGATGTACATCCGCTGGGCCGAGCGCAAGGGCTACAAGCTGGAGGAGCTGGACCGCCAGCCGGGCGACGAGGCCGGCATCAAGAGCGCGACGATCGGCGTCGAGGGCGAATGGGCTTACGGCTGGCTGCGGGCCGAAGCCGGCGTTCACCGCCTGGTCCGCATCTCGCCGTTCGACGCGAACGCGCGCCGGCACACGTCGTTCGCGAGCGTGTTCATCTACCCGGACATCGACGAGACCATCAAGATCGAGATCGACGAGAAGGATCTGCGGATCGACAAGATGCGGTCGGGCGGGGCGGGCGGCCAGCACGTCAACAAGACGGAGTCAGCCGTCCGCGTGACGCACTTGCCGACCGGCATCGCGGTCCACTCCGATGGCGAGCGCTCGCAGCACAAGAACCTGTCGACCGCGATGCGCATCCTCCGGTCCAAGCTGTTCGAGCTGGAGGAGAAGAAGCGCGAAGAGAAGATGGGCAACATCCACGCCCAGAAGAAGAAGATCGAGTGGGGGAGCCAGATCCGGTCGTACGTGCTGGCGCCCTACCGGCTGACGACCGACCACCGCACCGGCATCAAGGTCGGCAACGTCGACGCGGTGCTGGACGGCGACCTGGACCAGTTCATGGTGGCGATGCTGCTGGAGCTGGCGGGCGACCCGTCCGCGGCCCCGGGCGGGGCGGGCGGAGCAGCGTCACCCAAGGGGTTCGATGATGGGCTTTGATCCCGTTACCGAACCGTTGCAGTGCGAACAACTGTGGACGGATCCCAGAAAGCCAGGGGAAATCGGTGACTTGGCTTGTGGGACCCTGTTGGCAACCCGTGGAGAACCATGTCGGACGAGCGCGAGCTGATCGCCGAGCGCGAGAAGAAAGTCCAGGAAATCCGCGAACTCGGGGCCAATCCCTACGCCAACGGGTTCCGACCGACGCACACGGCTGCAGAGATTGCGGCGATGTTCGCCGGGGCGAAGCCGGCACCGGAAAGCGCCGAGAAGGGCGCCCCTCCGACGATGCTGTCGGACGACGATTTCGCGGTCGCCGGTCGAATCGTGGCCTTTCGCCCGTTCGGCAAGATGACGTTCGTGAAGATCCTCGACCGCACCGGCGAAATTCAGGTGCAGGTTCGTAAGGATCTGGTCGGCGATGCGCAGTACGCGCTGTGGAAGAAGGTCGAGCGCGGTGACTTCGTCGGCGCGGTCGGAAGCCCGGCGATCATGCGAACCGGCGAGCTGACCATCGTCGCCGAGAACATCGCCATCCTGACCAAGGCGACGCGGCCGCTGCCGGAGAAGTGGCACGGCTTGTCGGACGTCGAGGTCCGCTACCGCCAGCGCTACGTCGACCTGGTCGTCAACCCCGAGGTGCGCGAGGTGTTCCGCAAGCGGTCGGCGATCGTGGCCGGCATCCGACGCTTCCTGGACGCGCGCGGCTATCTCGAGGTCGAGACGCCGATGATGCACTCGATTCTGGGCGGCGCGGCGGCCAAGCCGTTCGCGACCCACCACAACGCGCTCGATCTCGATCTCTACATGCGCATCGCGCCCGAGCTGTATCTGAAGCGGCTGGTCGTCGGCAGCTTCGAGCGCGTCTACGAGATCGGCCGCAACTTCCGCAACGAGGGGCTGTCGCGCCAGCACAACCCCGAGTTCACGATGCTGGAGTTCTATCAGGCGTACGCCACGTACGAGGACCTGATGGCGCTGACCGAGACGCTGTTTCAGGAGCTGGCCCGCGAGATCGCGGGCGGCGAGGCGCTGACCTACCAGGGGCAGGCGGTCAGCCTGGCGTCGCCCTGGCCGCGCGTCCCGCTCAAGGACGCGGTGGCGGAGGCGTCGCGGCGGGGCCTTCTGCCCGCGGGCCTCGAGCGGCCGATGCTGGACGACGGCGCGGCGCTTTCGAAATGGATCGAGGCGAGCGGCGTCGGCGCGCGCAACGACGAGCTGGCCGCCGTGCTGCGCAAGTCGGATTCGCACGGCGAGCGCGTGGGCGCGCTGTTCGACTACGCGGGCGAGAACACGCTGCCGGCCGATCGGCCCGCGTTCGTCACCGAGTACCCGGCCGAGACGTCGCCGCTGTCGCGGCGCAACGATCGCGACCCGAGCCGCGTTGACCGCTTCGAGCTGTTCATCGTCGGCCGCGAGCACGCCAACGCCTTCTCCGAGCTGAACGACCCGGTCGATCAGCGCGGCCGCTTCGCGCGCCAGGTCGACGCCAAGGCGGCCGGCCGCGAGGAGACGATGGACTACGACGAGGACTACTGCCGTGCGCTGGAGTACGGGCTGCCGCCCACGGCCGGCGAGGGGATCGGCATCGACCGGCTGACGATGTTGCTGTGCGACCAGCCGTCGATCCGCGACGTCATCCTGTTTCCGCTGATGCGCCCGGAGCGCGAATAAACGGGACCGCTGCCGTGCGCCTGAAGGGATTCGAATGGCTGATCGCCTGGCGGCACCTGCGCGACGCCGACCGCAGCACGCACTACATGTTGTTCTTCGCGGATTTCATTTTGTGGGCGGGTACGCTGCAGCTGCTGTTCGTGACCTTCTGGCCGTACTTCCACAAGGTGCACGCGCTCGCCCCCGGTGAGTGGCGCGAGGCGCGCACCGCGATGTGGATCGTCTACCTCGGCATCAGCGCGAAGGTGACCATCGGCGCCAGCCTCTTCTGGTTCCTGTTCGCGTTCCTTTTGGAGATGTTCACGATCTTCACGGCCATCTCGATCATGGGTGTGTTCCTGGGGACCGCCGCGCCGATCGTGTTCCTGTCGGTGATGTCCGGCTTCGAGAACGATCTGAAGACGAAGATCAGATCGACGAAGGCCGACGTCGTGATCGAGATGCGCGACGATCGTCCGTTCACCGACTGGCAGGCGGTGGAGGCGAAGCTCGAGGGCGTGCGCGACGTCGTGGGCGTGATGGCCTACATCGAGACCGAGGTGATCATGAAGCACGCCTCGAACGCCGCCGGGATGGGGATCATTTTGCGTGGCGTCGATCCGGTGCGGGCCCCCTACGTGCTCGGCATCCAGCGGATGCTCAAGGGCGGCAGCGTCAGCTACCTGCAACACCCGGAGGAGATACCGAACGACATCTTCGGGTACGGCGAGCCTGAAGAAGGCAAGCGGGTGCTGCCCGGCGTCTTGCTGGGCGAGGAGCTGTACCAGCACATCCTGCGTGTCTTCGTCGGCAGCGAGGTCGACATCGCCTGCCCGATGTGCGGCGTCGGGCCGACCGGTCCGATCCCGAAGTTGAAGCCGTTCCGTGTGGCGGGTCATTTCTACACGGGGATGTACGAGTTCGACGCGAAGCTGGCGTACGTCTCGCTTCGCGATGCGCAGAAGTTCCTCGGCATGGACGGCGAGGTGACCGGCATCGAGATCAAGACCACCACGCCGGAGGTCGCGGGTCAGGTCGCGCGGGAGATCGAGGGTCGTCTCGGCCCCGCCTACGACGTCCGTTCCTGGGAGGAGCTGAATCGGGCCCTCTACGGAGCGCTCAAGATCGAGAAGCTGGCCGCGTTCATCGCTCTCTGCTTCATCTTGCTGGTGGCGTCGTTCTCGATCGCGGCGAACCTTCTGATGATGGTGACCGAGAAGGCGCGCGAGATCGCGATCTTGAAGTCGATGGGCGCGCGCGACGGCGCCATCGTCCGCATCTTCGTCGCCGAGGGGCTGTACATCGGCCTGGTGGGACTCGTGATCGGCGTCATTGGCGGCATCGCGGCCTGCCTGGGCCTGGCCCGCTACGGGCTGCCGCTGCCCGTCGAGGTCTACTACATCGAGCAGATGCCGGTCGTCATGCGCGCCAGCGAGATCGCGGCCATCGGCCTGGCGGCGCTGGCGCTCTCATGCCTGGCGACCATCTACCCCGCGATGCTGGCGTCGCGCATCCACCCCTCCGACGGCCTCCGGTTTGACTGAAAAATTTAGTCGGCTGACCGAAACGCCGCCAGGCAACCCCGGGTAACTCCGCAGAGTCTAGGGGTTTCGGGCCCATGGTGTCGTTGACACGTCATGGGCCGCCGACTACTTTGGCGCACCCCATGATGACCGCTCCGACGGCAGATTCGCGCGCAGCCGCCGGGGTCCGCCGCGGCGCCGCGATCAGCGTCCAGGGGTTGACGAAGGTATTCACCCACAGCGGCCGCACCATCGAGGTGCTGCGGGGCCTGAACTTCGACCTGCAACCCGGCGAGATGGCGTCCGTCGTGGGCGCGTCCGGGGTCGGCAAGTCGACCCTGCTGCACGTGCTCGGTACGCTGGACACCGCCACCTCGGGGAAGATCCTGTTCGACGGCGTCAACGTCACGCGCATGAACCCGACCCGGCTGGCCGAGTTCCGCAACAACGAGATCGGCTTCGTCTTCCAGTTCCACCATCTCTTGCCGGAGTTCACGGCCCTCGAGAACGCGATGATGCCGGGCCTCATCATGCGGCTCGAGCGCGCGGATGCGGCCGAGCGTGCGCTGGCGATGCTGCGGCGGATGGGCCTGGGTGACCGGCTGTCGCACCGGCCGGGCGAGCTGTCGGGCGGCGAGCAGCAGCGGGTCGCGCTGGCGCGGGCGCTGCTGCTGCGGCCGCGGCTGCTGCTGGCAGACGAGCCGACCGGAAACCTGGACACCAAGACCGGGCGCGAGATGCACGAGCTGTTCTTCGAGCTCAATCGGGAGCTCGAGATGACGATCCTGATCGTCACCCACAACGACGAGTTGGCCGCGCGGACGCCACGCAGGCTGCGAATGGCCGACGGCGTGATCGTCGAGCAGGAGTGACCGCCGTCGCGATGGGTCCCTTCCGCGCTCTGACATTGGGGGCCGCGCTCGTGCTGGGCATCGTGCCCGCGCGCGCCGCGCTGGCCGCCAAGGACACGAAGGACGACGCCGCTGCGAAGGATGCCAACGACGACGCCGCCTCGAAGGACGACGCCGCCGGGAAGGCCACGGAGACGCCGGCCGCGCCGACACCCAGCCTCCGGGTGACGAAACTTCAGTTCCGGGGCAACCGCAAGGTCGAGGACGACGCCATCAAGGTCAACCTCAAGACCGCCGTCGGCGTGACGCTGACGCAGGAGATGATCCGCGAGGACGTCCGCGCGATCTGGAAGATGGGCTACTTCGACGACGTCCAGGTCGAGGTGTCGGAGAGCAAGACCGGCAGCGTGATCACCTTCATCCTGCGCGAGAAGCCGGCCATCAAGAAGATCTTCGTCGGCGGCAACGACGAGGTGGCGCTGTCGAAGATCAACGAGGTCCTGGATCTCAAGAAGGAACAGATCCTCGATCTCGCGAAGGTCAAGAAGAACGTCGAGAAGATCAAGGATCTGTACGTCGAGAAGGGCTTCTACATGGCGGAGGTGACGTACGAGGTCAAGCGCGACACCTCGTCCACCGTCGACATCTGGTTCCACATCGCCGAGCACGCCAAGGTGGAGGTGCGGCGGGTCAACTTCGTCGGCAACCAGGCGATCTCCGACGCCGACCTGCGCGACGTCATCAGCACGCACGAGGGGAACCTGCTGTCGTTCATGACGTCCGCGGGCACATACCGCGAGGACGTCTTCCAGCGCGACCTCTTGCTGATTCAGGCCCACTACTGGGATCGCGGCTACGTCCAGGTGAAGGTGGGGAACCCGCTCGTCGAGCTGTCACCCGACAAGCAGTCGATGTACATCACGATCTCGATCGAGGAGGGACCGCAGTTCCGGCTGGGCAAGGTGGACGTGACGGGCGAGCTGCTGGCGCCGCGCGAGGTCTTCCTGCAGCGCGTGTCGGTGAAGACCGGCGAGATCTTCAACCGGTCGAAGCTGTCGGACGATCTGCAGAAGCTGACCGACTACTACAAGGATCGCGGCTACGCATACGTCAACGCGACCCCGACGACGCCCGTCAACGAAAAGACCCGCACGGTCGACGTGGCGTTCGAGATCCAGAAGGGGCCGCTGGTCACCTTCGATCGCATCCGGATCCGCGGCAACACGAAGACCCGCGACAAGGTGATCCGGCGCGAGCTCCGCATCTACGAGGGCGACACCTACAACCAGTCGCAGCTGGACTACTCCAAGCGGCGCGTGACCGCGCTCGGCTTCTTCGAGAAGGTGGACGTTTCGACGAAGCGCGGCGCGGCCGACGACAAGATGGAGGTCAACTTCGAGGTCGCGGAGCGGCCGACCGGGACGTTCCAGATCGGCGCCGGGTTCTCGTCGGTCGAGAACTTCATCGCCCAGGCCCAGATCTCCCAGAACAACCTGCTGGGGCGGGGGACGCTGCTGACGCTGCAGGCCCAGCTGTCCAGCCTGCGCCAGCTGTTCCTGCTGCAGTACCAGGACCTCTACTTCCTCGATACGAAGTGGACGTTCGGCTTCAACCTGTTCAAGCAGGACCAGTTCCTGTTCTCGTTCGTCCGTTCGTCGAAGGGCGGATCGCTCACCTGGGGCTACCTGCTGGCGGAGGACACGCGCCTCTTGCTGACGTACACGCTCGAGGACGTCAGCGTGTCGACCAGCGGATTCACCGGCCTGTTCTCGAGCGCGGCGCTGCAGCCGACGCCGATCGGGTCGATCGCCAACCTGCTGCGGTCGGGGATCACGTCGTCGGGGCGCGCCCTGCTGTCGTACGACTCGCGCGACAACCGGATGTTCCCGACGCGCGGCTGGTACAACACGATCTCGGGCGAGGTCGCCGACCACTTCTTGCTGTCGGAGAACGTGTTCACCCGCTACGAGGCGGTGGCCCGCTACTTCTACCCGATCTGGGGCCCCTTCATTCTGCGCCTGAAGGCGAACGCGGGCCTGATCGCCAGCCGCGACGAGCGCGGCGTGCCGATCTTCGAGCGTTACTTCGTGGGCGGCATCTACGACATCCGCGGCTTCCCGCCGCGGTCGCTCGGGCCGGTCATCCGCGCGCTCAGCGATCGATCGCAGGACTCGTCGCTGCGCAACTTCCTGATCGGCGGCAACATGAACGTCATCATGAACGCCGAGATCGAGTTCCCGATCTTCGACAAGGTCGGCATCCGCGGCGTCGTGTTTACAGACATGGGCAACGCCTTCAACCTCGAAGACCAGTACTGCAAGATCAAGCCGTCGGTCGTGGATCCGAGCAAGGACCCGTGTCTCGGGCCGCTCAACTACTCGGCCTATCGACAGAGCTGGGGCTTCGGCTTCCGCTGGTTCTCTCCCATCGGCCCGCTGCGCTTCGAGTGGGGTGTCCCGTTCAAGACCCTGCCGGGCGAGCAACCCATCGTCTTCGAGTTCACGATCGGAAACTTCTTCTAAATGGGGACCCTGGGAGGGTCCCCAAACCCCCCCGCGATGGGCTCGGACGGGCGAAGCCCGTCCTCCCCCGACGCGATCAAGCCACTTCTTTTTTCGTCTAATCGTGTTAAGCAACGGGCCAACCTGAGGAGATACAAAATGTCACGGGTCACACAGTTTCTGATCGCATCGGTCTTCCTGCTGAGCACGTCGGCCGCGTTCGCCGAGGACATGAAGGTCGGCTACGTCGACATGCAGCGGGCGCTCAACGAGACCGAGGATGGCCGCAAGGCCAAGGAGAAACTGAAGAAGGACTTCGATCAGAAGCAGAAGGAGCTGGACGAGCAGCAGGCCGCTCTGAAAAAGGACATGGAGGATCTCGAGAAGAAGCGGACGCTGCTGCCGGCCGACAAGGTGCAGGCCAAGGAAGCCGAGATGCGCGGGCGCCTCGAGAAGTTGCAGCAGACATACGTGCGCCTGCAGCAGGACCTGTCTGGCAAGGAGCAGAAGGAGACCCAGAAGATCTTCGAGCGGATGACCGGGATCATCCAGCAGATCGCCGCCGCCGAGAACTTCAGCATGATCGTCGACAAGTCGGCGCTGGTGTTCGCCAAGCCGCACCTGGATCTGACCAACGAGCTGATCCGGCGCTACAACGGCGGCGGGACGGGGGGCCAGAAGACCGCGCCGCCCGCGGCCCCCAAGCCGCCGGCCAAGAAGTAAGCGAGCGATCTTGCTCGACATCGTCGCCATCGAGCGGATCCTTCCGCACCGCTACCCGTTCCTGCTGGTCGACCGGGTCGACGAGATCGGCGAGGAACGGATCATCGCGCGCAAGCTCGTGTCGCGGAACGAACCGTTCTTCAACGGCCATTTCCCGGGACACCCGGTGATGCCGGGCGTGCTGATCGTCGAGGCGCTGGCGCAGGCGGGCGCGCTGCTGGCGGCGCACGTCGTCGGCTTCAACCCCGAGACGCAGGTGGTCTACTTCATGGCGATCGACAACGCGCGCTTCCGCAAGCCGGTCGTTCCCGGCGACGTGCTGACGCTGGACGTGGTGCCGCTTCGCAAGGGGAAGGCGATCTGGAAGTTGCGGGGTGAGGCCAAGGTGGGCGACGCCGTCGTCGCCGAGGCCGAGTTGATGGCCTCCATTCAGCCGCGGACGTGAGAAGTCAGCTGCCAAGGGTGAGGGCGCTCGCGAAAATCCTCGTTCCGTCGCTGGCGCTGCTCTCGCTCCCTGCCTGCCCGCGCTCGAAGATGCCGCGCCCCGACGGCGCGTCGGTGGTCGTCGCCCCCGAACCGAAAGCCGGCGCCGACATCGTGGCGGTCTCGGAGGTCGAACCCAACGATACGATCGCGAAGGCGCAGCGCCTGCTGGTCACGCCGGCCGCCCCCGCGGCGGTCGTGGGCAGCGTGGCCTGGGCGCCGAAGGGCAAGCCCGACGTGGACGTCTATCGCATCGACGTCCCGGGGCCCGACGGCGGTGTGGACGCGGCGGGGACGCCGCCCGCACCGGCCGCGGCCGATGCGGCGCCCGCACCGGTGCCTCCGCCGCGTCCCAAGCTGATGGCGCGCATCGAGGCGACGCCGGAGGCGGGTGTCGCGGTCAAGCTCGACGTGCTGGATGCGGCGGGCAAGACCGTCATCGCGGCGGGCGGCGCGGATCCGGGACAGGCGGTCATCATCCCCAACCTCGCGCTGGGGGCGGCGGCTCCGTTCGTCCGCGTGCGCCGGGCGGCCGCCGGCGACGGGCCGGGCAACTACCGGATCGTCATTCGCGTCTTGCCGCTGGACGCAGGCGCCGAGATCGAGCCCGACGACGCCTGCACCCAGGCGCAAGCAAATGATCTGCCGCTGCCCGGGGAGGCGATCGGATACTTGGGGTGGCGGCGCGATCAGGACTGCTACCGCCTGTCGACCGCCGGGCTCGCCGAGGGGAGCGTCCTGGCGGCGGACCTCGACCCGATCGAGGGCGTCAGCTCGCGGCTCGCGCTGCTGGACGCCGCCGGCCACAAGCTGTCCGAGGCGCGCGGCCGCCGCAGCGAGCGGGTCGCCCTGCGCAACGTCGCCGTGCCGCCCGACACCGCGCAGCTGTACCTCCTCGCGTCGGCCGACTTCGGCTGGAACGCCGAGCAGCGCTACGACGTTCGCGTCAGCGCCGATCTGCCCAAGCCGGGCACCGAGGCCGAGCCGAACGACGACGCCGCGCACGCGCAGGCCGTCGCCGACGGGACCTTCCAGGGCTTCCTCGCGCGCGGCGACATCGACGTCTTCCGCTACACCGTCGCGGCGCCCGGTGTGCTGACCGTCGAGATCGCGCTGCCGGAGCGGGCGACCGCCAAGCTCGAGATCGCCAACGAGGCAGGCGTCGTGCTCGCGAAGGGCAAGTCGACCGGCCGCGGGCGCAAACCGCTGCTCGCGTCGCTGCGCGTGGACGCGGGGACCGTCCTGATTCGCGTCGTCGCCGGCAGCGGCGAGGGCAATCCCGACGAGCCTTACCGACTGACGATCGCGACCCGGCCACTGGAAGGCGACGCGCCAACGCCGCCCTCCGAGGAATGACGTGCGTGAGACTTTCGTCTTCGCCTCGCCCCCGAAAGGGGGAGAGGCCGACGAGCCGAAGGCTCGGCGGGTGAGGGGGCCCGCGATGAGCGACGGACCCCTCTCCCCAACCCTCTCCCCGCTTCGCGGGGTGAGGGGGAAAGAGAAGAGACTCTTGCTGGGCGTGATCTTCGCAACGGCGGTGCTCGCCTGCGCGCACCAGCCCGAGGGGCCGGCGACGACGCTGCAGGCGTTCGGCGCGGCGCTGGCGCGCGGCGACGTGCGCGGCGCCTACGCGCTCACCTCGACCGATTACCAGAAGCGCACGCCGTACGAAGCGTTCGCCGCCGCGCTCGGGACGAACGCCGCCGATACGAAGGACCTGGGCAAACGCGTGGCGGAGCAGGCCGCCCGCGTCGCGCCGCGCGTCGACGTCCAGCTCGCGCAGGGCGAGGCGCTGTCCCTGGTGCTGGAAGCGGGGCGCTGGCGCATCGACGGTCCCACGCCGGAGCCGTGGGGACAGCGGACGCCGCGCGCGGCGCTGCGCACCTTCGTGCGGGCGCTCGGCGAGCGCCGCTACGACATCGTGCTGCGGCTGGTTCCGCGCCGCCACCGGGCCGACCTGACGGCGGACAAGCTGCGCCAGTACTGGGAAGCTCACCAGGAGGAGACGAAGGCGATGCTGGCGCGCCTGCAGGCCGCGCTGGCGGCCCCGATCGTCGAATCCGGCGACGAGGCCCACATGCCCTACGGACCCGAGCTGGAGATGGTGTTCGTGCGCGAGGACGGCGTCTGGCGGATCGAGGACCCCGACTGAGGGGCGACCGTCAGGGATCCTTCGTGAAGTGGACGTTGTGCGTGTCCATGCTCCCGTCGGCGCGATCATTATTGATGGAGACGTCGAACATGTCGCTGATCCCGTAATCTTGAACCTGGCAACCCGAGGCGTCGCACCGGCAGATCATGCCGAGGAAGCAGAGGTCGAACTTCCCGCAGTCGACCGGGACGTACTGGTTGGTGGCTGGATTCAACAGCGCGCACCCCGACGGGCTGGACATCCCGCCCCAGTTCGGCAGGCAACTGCTCGATCCCGCTACAGGTGTCTGAAGCGCGCACCAACCCTGCCAGAGATCCGTCAGCGAAACGCCGAACCGCAGGCGCGATCCCACCAGCGTCCCGTTGCGCATCGAGTAGGCGTAGCCCTCGGCGATGTAACCGGCCGGCGGACCAACTATCACCGGCTGCTGCGGTGCCCCGTAGCCGGGGGGATAGCCCACGTTCGGATCGGTCGCGGGGGGCGGCGGTGTCCCGTTCCCGAGGATCACCGTGCCGACCACCTGGCCGGCGTCATCCGACGCAAACGCGATCTTGACGACATCAGAACCGGACGGGAACTGGTAGTTCTCGACGTAGCCGGTCCACGACGTGCTGGGGCCGAGGACGCCGATCTCGCGGGCGTCCGAGCCGGCGTCGTTCGGCTGCGTGGGTGGCGGACCGTCGTCGGCTCGCACGGCGCCGTCGTTGGAGCCGGGCGGCCCGCCGTCGCCGTCGACGGCACCCAGCAGGTGGTTGTTGGTGCAGCCAGCGCCTGCCAGCGCGATCGCCGCCAGCGCAGAAAGGCCGGCCGCGGATCTCCGGAACGCCGTACCCGCAAAAACCATCTTCATGCCGTGCCTGTGGCGCGACCCGCGAAAACCTTTCATTGCCCCAGCGTGGCGCGGGCGTTGCCCGCGAAGCGTCCGTTCGGGAAGCGCGCCAGGTAGTCCTGCAGGTCGCGCCGCGCGCCGCGCGCATCGCCGGCCGCCGCGCGGCAGGAGGCGCGTCCCCACAGCGCGCGTTCCGCGGCCGCATCGAAGGCGAGATCGCCCGTCAGCAGGGCATCGAAGTCGCGTGTCGCGGCGGCGCTCCTTCCCGCTGCCGCACGCAGCTCGGCCCGCGCGATCAACAGATCACGCTCCCCGCCGACGGGCGAGGGATCCGTACGATCGAGCAGCGCGAGCGCGTCGCGGTTCCGATGAAGCCGGATCAGCGCTTCGATCCGGGCCAGCGTCGCCTCGGGTGCCAGCGGCCCCGCGGCGAACTCGGTGTCGTGTTCGTCCAGCATTCTCAGCGCGGCGCGTGCGTCGTCGTCCTGGCGGAGCTTGCGAAGCGCTCCCGCCAGCAACGCGGATTCGCGGGCCAGCACGGACGCGCTCTCCGTCGGTGGCGCGGGTGGCGGCGTCACGTCAGCCGGCGCCACGATCGGCGGTGACGGCGGAACCGCGCGGGAGGCGGGGGATCGCGGGTGGGGTGGGGCGATCGCCTCGGCCGGCGGCACGGGCGCCGCGACCACGGGCGCAGCGGCCTCGGCCGGGGGCGTCGGCGGATCGCCTTCGGGTGCGGCGGTCTCCGCCTCGAGGGCCACGTGTGTCGCGTGCCCGCGGCTCCGGGCGCGCGGTTCGGGCGCCGGGGCGGGGGCCTTCACAGCCGGCGCGGGACGCCGCGGGCCCAGGATGTGAAAATAGAGCTGGGCGCCCGCGGTCAGCGCGCTGCCCGACAGGACCAGCACGATGGCGATCGCCAGCCGCAGGGCCCAGTGCCGCTCCGGCCGGCGCGCCTGGCGGCGCAGCCGAGCGCGAATGGCGGCGAAGGCGCCTGCCTCCAGCGGCTGGGGGCGGATCGCCTGTCGGAGCAGCGCGCCGGCGCGCGACGTCTGGCCCTCCTCGACCCCGCCGTCGACCCAGCGGTCGACGATGGGCGCCTGTTCGTCCGTGCCGGATGCTTGCGATGGTTGCTTCATCGATGGTCTCCGCCTTCGCGTTCGATCTCTTCGAGAAACTGTCTCCGCGCGCGGTGCAGGTGGACCCAGATGGTGGCCAGCTTGCGACCCGTCAGCGCCGCGATCTCCTCGCCGGATGAGCCTTCCAGCTCGAACAGGATCAGCACCTCGCGGTACTTCTCCGGCAGGCGATCGAGGATCCGGTAAACGGTGTCCACCGCGCGGCGCCGTTCCAGCTCCTCGATCGGCGTCAGCTGCGTCGGCGACAGCGATCGTTCCAGATCCGCGCTTCGCGTCCGGCCCAGCCAGCGCCGGATCCGGTCGCTGCGGCGCCGCCCGCGCACCACGCGCTCGGTGATCCGGTAAAGCCAGGTGGTCAGCTTCGCGTCGCCGCGAAACTCCGACAGCCGACGATCGGCGACGAGAAAGATCTCGTGCACCAGATCGTCCACGTCCGCCAGCGGCCCGCCCAGGTGTCCCACCCAGCGCGCGACCGTCCCGGCGTGCGCCCGGTAGATCTCGTCGAGATCGACGGGAGCAGACGCGCCCCCGCTGAAGGCGTGCCGGTCGGGGCTGGACAGAGCCATGCGGACCCCTGCTGGTGGCGCGGACCCTGACAAACCTTTCACGGAAAGCGACCGAGGCTCAGCCCCAGAGCGACCTGGATCTCGAGGTGAGGCAGCTCGCCCTCCGCGGTCAGACCGGCGATCTGCAGCCGATCGTGCCCGGCCCAATAAAGAATGTCCGCGCCGATCCAGGGGGTGGCGTTTCCCCACGGCCGTCCGACCTGCACGCCCACGCCCGTCCCCAGCTGGGCCGACGTGTCGGAGGCGGCCCGCGGCAGGCCGACGCCTTCCACGCGCAGAAGGCCCGTCAGAATCTGCGCGTGGACGTCGAGCATCGTCTGTCGCACGTCGAACCTTGCCTCGGGCCCGGCGCCGAAAGCGATGCGCGTCCAGCGCGCGGCCCCGGCGATGGCTCCGACCGACGCCGAGCGGGCGGTGGCGCCGGAGACCGCCACGCCCAGTCCCAGGCGTCGGCCGGTCGGGGCGAGCCAGCCGCCGATGCGCGCACCGGGCGCGATCTGCCCACCCGTCGACGAACCGATCAGCGCCAGGCCGACATCGAAGCTCGGCGTGGATCGGGGCGTCGGCGGCGGCGCGGTCACGACGGTCGTGATCGGCGCCGCAGGAACGGACGGCGGCAAGCTGACGCGCACGTCGACGCGCGGGTTCAGCTCCGCTTCCCAGGCGGCGACGACGATGGCGACGGCCGCCGCGAGATCGTCGCAGTTTTCGTGGGCATCGAGATCGCGCGTGGCGAGCCGTTCACCGCCGGCGAACAGCTCGACATGCACGGCGTCGTCGCTGCGCGTGAGGCGCACGCGCCGGCCGGTCGGGGCGGTACGGTCGGCGGCCGGCGCCACCTGCGCCAGCCGGCGGCTCACCTCGGCCGGGGCCGGGCAGGTGCCCTCGCCGACGATGTCCACCCCGGAAAAGACCAGCCATGCCGCCAGCGCCCCGAGCATCGCGTGCGATTCTACGTCGCGCGGCGGTCGGCGGCGGCCCCGGGCGCTGGTGCCTCGCTGACGCTATCCGGCATGAGCGCCCGACGGTGAGCGCTTTCACGCTTCTGCCTGTGGCGGCTGGGCTTTACGCCCCCCCTCACGTTCTTGCCGCGAGATGCCGAACTTGACTAAGAGAGTCGGATATTGCAGGGATTTAGCTAGAGGTCCGCGTCGTGCTCGAACCCTGGATCATCGAACAGATTCGGCGCCGCGAAGAGGAGGAGCGCCGGAGGAACGAGCAGCCCAGGCTCGAGATCCCGATTCGCGACGAGCGCTACAAGCGCGACCGTCCCGAGGACGAGGAAGACGACGAGAACAAGGACCGCGACGGCGGCAACCGCGGCGTCGTGATCATCGAGATCTGACCCGCGTTACTTCTTGCGCGGGCCCTTGGCGGCGATCGGCATGGGGCCGCCGGGCGCCGGGGCGGCCGGGGCGCCCTTCTTGAGGTCGTCGACCTTGACCAGCACGCGGTCGACGTTCCACTTCGGCGCCAGGTAGACGTCCGGGTTCTTGCCGCTCATCACGTAGTAGTTGAGCTTGTCCTTGGTCTCGTCGCCCACCTTGATGGTGCAGGTCGGGCCGCCCTTGGCCTTGCTCTTCGCGACGATCGTCGCCTGAGGCTTCAGCATGCCGTTGGTCTTCGGGGTGGCGTCCTCGGCGAAGCTCTGCGCCTTCCACTCCTTGAACGCGCTCGCGAAGGTCACCTTCGCCGAGTCGATCTCCAGCTTCGCCGGCTTGGTCGCCTTCCAGTCGCTCCCGGTCTTGGCGAGGGTGTACGAGTTGTCGCCGTGGGTCACCGCGATCTCCGCGACGTCGCCGTCCGGGATGTCGCACAGGGTCTTGTCGCGGAACTCGATCGGGCGCTTCAGCACGCGGTCGGCGTTGTACTTCTTCATGACGAAGATCTGCGGCGCGTCGGCCGTCTTCGCGTAGACCTCGTCGTCGCCCTTCTTGTTGCCGAACAGGACGCCGACCTTCTTGCCGCCCTTGAGTCCGACTGTGACGGTCAGCGCGGGGGGCTCCAGCCCGACGTCGGCCGGCTTGGCGGCGTCGGCGAAGTCGTTCGCCTTCCAGATCGACATCGCGGAGACGATGCCGCTCGGCACCGAGTTGTCGAGCTTGTCGATCTTCACCGACGACTCGACGACGTCCCACTTGTCGTCGTTGCCGACCTTGCCGGTGCCCTTCTTCAGGATCGCCTTCGCGCCGTCCTTGGCGACCACCTCGACGCTCTCCGCGTCGGCGAGCGTGAAGGTCGTGACGCTCTTGTCACGCCAGTCGGCGGCTGACTTGTCGAACTGGTAGCGCGAGATCCCGGTCGCCTGCCAGACGTCGTCCTTGCCCGGCAGGCGCACCATCGTGCCGGGCCCGCTGGTCTTGCCGACGGTGATGTCGGCCAGCACCTTGCCGCCCTTCGCCTTCGCGACCACGTGCAGGCCGGACTTGTCGTCGACCTGGAACTCGGCGTGCTTCGCCTTCTGCTCCGTCACCAGGTCCGTGACGTCCATCTTCCCGAGCGCCTCGAAGGTCGCCTTCACGACCGGCTCGTCGGCCGCGTAGGGGACGGGGGCCGCCACCTTGTACTTGCCGCCCTCGCTCTTGAGGACGGTGGTGACGCCGTCCTTCGTCACCTCGACGGTCTCGATGTCCGCCTGGTTCATCTTGGCGACCGGGCGCGGACGATCCGATGCGCGTTCCCCTTTTTCGGGGCGGGTGAGCGTGATGGCCGCGATGATCGCGAGGAGTCCGACAGTGCCGAGGGCAAGGAGCGTTTTTCGGTTCATGGCGTGAGCTCTTCCAGCGTGAAAACGAGGGTGGAGGGGCGGCGACTACAACTTCAGGCCCGTGCGGCGGGCGCGGCGCAGCCGCCAGCGCAGCACGCCGAACATGACGAACGCGATCGGGACGCCCGCGATGTTCACGACCTGCCACGCGAACGCGGAGCCTGGGACCTCGATCGGCCGCGCGGTCAGGGTCTTCGTGCGGACTGGCGTCAGCGCCTCGTCCTCGGTCGCCCAGCCCATCGCGTTCAGCAGCATCTGCGGGCCTTCCTGGTAGACCGGGATGTAGCGCCCGATCTGCAGGTACTCTTCCGACGCGAAGTCGGAGTCACCGATCACCAGCAGCCGGACCGGCTTCTTGGACTCCGACGGCGGCTGGCCTGCCTGGTCGGGCGACGACATGCCGGCCTGCGCGGCGGGCGACGGGTAGGCGCTCTTGAGCGGCCCCTGGTACGCGTAGGCGAGGCCGTAGGCGCCCTTCTCCTTGCCCTCCTCGATCTTCGTGGTCGGCGAGAAGAAGAACATGCCGGTCGCCTTCCAGGCGGTCGGCGTCGTCTTGGCGATCGTCCAGAGCTTGCCGGCCGCCGGCTTGCCGCCCGCCAGCGGGCCGACCAGCTCGACCGAGCTCGGGAACGGGAAGACCAGCGCGCCGATGTGATCCATCAGCGACAGGTCCTTGTCGTCGACGTTGGTCTTGACCCCGACGTAGACGGGGACGTTCGCCAGCATCTTGCGCCCGTCCGGCAGATCGATCGGTCCCGGAACCTTCGGCTGATCCAGCACGAAGTCCGCGCCGATCTTGAAGCCGTACTTCTCGAGCAGCTCGTTCAGGCCCGTGTCGTTCGCCTGTCCGATCTTGGGCGCCGCGCCCTGCATCTCGGGCGGCATGTTGCCGCGCGGCTGCTGCATCGCCATGCCGTCGACCATGAAGATGACGCCCTTGCCCTTCATCAGGAACGCGTCCAGCTCGTGGCGTCCCTTGTCGTCGAACGGCTGCTTCGGGCCGGCGACGATCAGCGCGTCCACGTCGTCGGGAATGGGCGCCGACGACGGGTTGACGTTGGTCACCTCGAACTCCTCGATGTGCTTCAGATACGCCAGCTCCGATTCGCCGTGGCCGTTGGTGATGGCGATCTTCTGCTTCTTCTGCGTCATCCGCTTGAGCAGCGACGAGATCCGGTACTCGAGGCCCTCGACCTGGGTCACCTGGGGGATCGCTTCATCCTTGCCCTGATACTGGAAGCAGAGGCCGAGGTAGTAGGCGCCGACCTCGAACTTCTGCGAGCGCATCACCTGCACTTGCAGCTTCTGCACCTTGCACTGGCCAGCGTCCTCTTCGATCTTCTTGTCGTCGCCCGGATCGTAGACCTCGAAGCGCAGCTTGCCCTTCGAGTACGTCTTGTAGTCGTCGAGCAGGTCGCGCACGTAGCTGCTGACCGGCTTCAGCTCGGGCGGCAGATCCTTCGACGAGATGTACGCCTTGACCGTCAGGTAGTCGGGCAGCTTGGCGACGATGTCCTTGGACCCGGGCGCCAGCGTGTAGACGTGGTTCTCGGTCAGGTCGAGCCGCCCGAAGAGGCGCGTCCCGATCAGGTTCACCAGCACCACTGCGCCGACGGCCAGCAGCACGTAGGCCGACGCGTTCGACGCCGACGCCAGCTTCTGCCGCCCCATCTTCTTCTCGGGGCTGTCGGCCGCGGGCGCGGCCGGACCGGACTCTTTCTCGTTGTCCTGTTCGGATGCCATGGCTACCTCCACCGCCGCGATTCGAGGGACAGCGTCGCGAACAGCAGGCTGACGGCCGTCACCGAGACGTAGTAGATGACGTCCCGGGAATCGATCACGCCGCGGCTGATGTTCTCGAAGTGCTGGCTGATCGAAAGGAAGTTGACCAGCGGCTGCAAGGCCTGCGGCACGAACTGCACGACGTGGCCGAACAGGAACAGCGCGAACGAGATCGCGAACGCCGAGATGAACGCGACGATCGAGTTGCGCGTGAACGCCGAGCACATGACGCCGATCGCGACATAGGCGCTGCCCATCAGCAGAAGGCCGAGGTAGCCGCCGATGGCCGGACCGCGGTCGAGGGGCCCGAGCACCCGCACTGTGATCGCGAAGACCAGCGTCAGCCCGAGCGCCGCGCACAGCAGGCCCATCGCGGCCAGGAACTTGCCCAGCACGACCTCCCAGTCGCGCACCGGCATGGTGATCAGCAGCTCCAGCGTCCCGGATGATTTCTCGTCGGCGAGCAGGCGCATCGTGATCGCCGGCGCCAGGAACATGAACAGCAGCGGCATGCTGCTGAAGAACCCGCGCAGCTCGGCCTGCTGTTCCAGGAACAGCTGCGTGAAGAACAGATAGCCGGTGATGATCGTGAAGACGGTGACGACGATGTAAGCGACGGGCGAATTGAAATACGTCCGTAGCTCGCGTCGCGATATGACGAGGGCCGGGCTCATGACTTGCCTTCTTCTCCGGTGGTGAGGTTTCGGAACACGTCTTCCAGGCTGGCCGATTCGCGCGCCAGCTCGAGCAGCGTCCAGCGGTTGTCGACGGCGGCGCGGAAGATCGGCTTCCGCAGGTCGCCGCCGCCGCCCGCGTCGATGGCGAACGCGTGCGAGCCGTCCTCGCCCGCGATCACCTCGCAGCGCGCCACGCCCGCCAGGCTGGCGAGGCGGGCGCGGATCGCGTCCCCGGGGACGCCGTTCGATTCGACGACCACCCGGTAGCGGCCGCCGCGCTCGCGCGCCCGCAGCTCGTCCGGCGTGCCGTCGGCGACCAGCTTGCCGCCGCTGATGATGACGACGCGGCTGCAGGTCGCCTGCACCTCGGGCAGGATGTGGGTCGACAGGATGACCGTCTTCTCGCGGCCGATCTCCTTGATGAGCGATCGGATCTCGACGATCTGGTTGGGGTCGAGGCCGCTCGTCGGCTCGTCCAGGATGACGATGTCAGGGTCGTGCAGCATCGCCTGCGCCAGCCCGACGCGCTGCCGGTAGCCCTTCGACAGCTCGCCGACGAGCTTGCCCGCGACGTCGCCCAGGCCGCAGCGGTTGCCGATCTCCTTGATCCGCCCGGGGACCTTCTCGCGGTCCATGCCGCGCATCTCGGCCGCGAACTGGAGGAACTCGACCACCGTCATGTCGCGGTAAATCGGCGTGTCCTCGGGCAGGTAGCCGACCCGCTTGCGTACTTCCAGCGAGTCGCTGAACACGTCGTGCCCGGCGACCACCGCCCGCCCCGCGGTCGGGGAGAGGTAGCAGGTCAGGATCTTCATCGTCGTCGACTTGCCGGCCCCGTTGGGGCCGAGGAAGCCGAGAACCTCTCCGCGCCGGACGCTGAACGACACCTTGTCGACGGCTCGGGTCAGTCCGTAGTTTTTGGTGAGGCCTTCGACCTCGATCATCAGGTCAGACATGCTGTCCCTTCTTGCGGATGCGCTTGCTGGAGGTGCGACAGGGCCAAAAAGACCGTTCGCGCCCGGAAACTCCGGTTCGCGTTCAGTTATTCCCGCGCGATTGGGGGTACCTACGACGGTATTCGCGGTGCTGTCAAGCTCGGGCGAGACAGATCGGGGTCGCCAGGCGCCACCAGGTGGGGCAAATTTTCAAAGGCAATCCCAATCGTTGGCTCGCGTACATCCTGTGGGGCAGCAGCCGTCGCCGGCGGCCGCCAGACAGGCGGTGATGGGGAAATGGACGCAGGCGGCGTTGCAGGCGGCGGCGTCGCCGACCAGTCTCTCGGCCGTGCAGGGATCGCCGTCGTCGGGGCAGGAGGTCGGGCAGCTGGACGGTGGATCGCAGGTCTCGAAGGCACCGACCTGCCCGTCCCCGCAGCGCGGCGCGCAGTCCTTGTCGGTGGCGGCGGAGCATCCGGCCGGACAGCAGCCGTCGCCGTCGATGCACGCCGTGATCGCCTGGTGCGAACAGAGGCGCGTGCAGGCCTCGCTCGAGCCCGAGGCGAAGTCGGCCGTGCAGGCGTCGCCGTCGTCACAGCTGCGCGGGCACGATCCCGCAACGCCGGTGGTGATCCCCCGGTCGCAGGTTTCGCCGGTCTCGACGATGCCGTTGCCGCAGACGACCGCGCAGTCGCTGTCGTTGCCGGACCAGCACCCCGCCGGGCAGCACTGGTCCCCGTCGGCGCAGGCCGTGATCTGCGTCGCGACACAGGTGGCGCTGCAGGCGCTGGCGGTCCCCTTGACCACGTAGCGGGTGCACGCGAGCGGCGGCGGGCACGAGTCCTGATTCGGGCACGATCCCGGGATCGCGAAGTCGCAACTTTCGGCCGGGCTCTCGACCACGCCGTTTCCGCAGACGGGGGAGCAGTCGGGATCGAGGAGGAAGTTGGCTCCCGCCGCGACGGCGCAGCATCCGTCCCCCGGCCGGAAGGAGGTAACCGGCATGTACATGCAGGCGGCCTCGCAGGTCCCCGCGCTGACCAGGCGATCGTCCATGCACGTTTTCGCGGCGCAGGAGTCGGGGCACGCGTCGAAGCTCCTTGGCGTCGTGATGGCGATGTCGCAGACCTCGCGGTGTGTGGTTTGCACGAAGCCATCACCGCAAAGATCGGAGCAGTCGGGGTCATCGGCGAAGGTGCAGTGGGTCGGGCAGCATCCGTCCTTCTGCGGCGAGCAGGCGGTCACCTCGATGACTTCGCAGTGGGCGGTGCAGTTGGCCTTGCTTCCGACCAGCACGGCCTGCAGGCACGCGGACGGTGTGGGCGGACAGCTGGTCGGGCACGAATCGCCGTCGCACCACTCGCCGCGCTCCACCACGCCGTTGCCGCAGACGGGGCCGCAGTCGGTGTCCAGCGTCTGGTCGTACAGGTTGTTGCCTGCCTGATCCTTCTGGCAGCAACCGTCACCGGAGATGGGCGCGTCGATCGGAATCGGGGCGCTGCACGTCGCCTGGCAGCCGGAGCCCACCAGCGTGCTGGGATTGCAGGCGTTCGTGGTCAGGCAGCTGGTCGGGCATGCACCGGTCCGGAGCGGCGCGATGCCGACGTCGCACGTCTCGCCCGGTTCCAGGAGGCCGTTCCCGCACACGATCGGGCAGTCACCGTCGATTATGTGGGTCGCGCCCGGCGGGCAGCAGTTGTCCCCGGCGATCGGGGAAACGATCGGGTAGCGCATGCAGACCGCCGAGCAGGTGCCGGCGGAGATCAGCTGCGCGTTCATGCACGGCATGCTGGTGCAATCGCTGTCTGTCGGACAGGCGCCGGGGTTTCCGGCCGGGATGGCGGTGTCGCAGGTCTCGAAGGGATCGACGGTGCCGTTTCCGCACGTCGACGGGCAGTCGTCGTCGTGCATGGCGGAGTTCGGATCGGAGGTGGCGCCCTTCGGGCAGCATCCGTCGCGGGGCCCGCCGATCGTCAGGATCTCCTTGTGCCCGCACGCCGCATTGCAACCGCTGCCGGTCAGCGAGTCGGTCGTGCAGGCGACGTGGTCGTCGCACGACTGGGGACAGGCGCCCGGATTGCCGGGGGCGATCGCGGTGTCGCACGACTCGCCCATGTCGATGACGCCGTTGCCGCAGAAGGGAACGTTCGTCGGCGGGCCACTGTCGTTGTTGCCGACGCCGCCGTCGACGACGCACGGATCGCCGGCGCAGCCGAGTTGCACGTAGATCGTCTTGTGCTCCCCGGGGCGAATCGCGACCTGGTCTTCGTGGCCGGCCGCG
>DATFXS010000207.1:0-2440 GCA_035315605.1 Polyangia bacterium | reverse complement strand
CGGCGTGCACAACGACTGCCCCAGCGATGCGAAGAGCAGCGCGGTCTGCCGTCCGGCCGCCGGCCCGTGCGACGTAGCGGAGTCGTGCAACAACAGGGACAACGACTGCCCCACGGACAAGATTGCCACCGCCGACACCATTTGCCGTGACAAGGCCGGCGATTGCGACGTCCGCGAGTTCTGTGACGGCGTCAGCACGGCGTGCCCCGTGGACAAGTTCGTCCTCGCGGGCGCCCCGTGCCGCGCCGCGGCCGGCACCTGCGACGTCGCCGAGGTATGCACCGGGTCGAGCGCTGCCTGCCCGGTCGACGTGAAGAGCACGGCGATCTGCCGTCCGTCCACGGGCCCCTGCGACGCCGCGGAGTCCTGCGACGGCGTGGGCAACACCTGTCCGCCGGATGCGCTCGCGGTGAGCGGCACGCCGTGTCGTCCCGCCGCGGGCGTCTGCGATGCCGTCGAGACGTGTGACGGGACCAGCGTCATCTGTCCTCCGGACCAGAAGCGGACCGGCGACTGCCGGCCGGCCGCGGGGCCCTGTGACGTCACCGAGCGCTGCGACGGCATCAGCGATGCCTGTCCGGCCGACCGCGTCGCCGCCGCGGGCTCGACCTGCCGGGCCGCGGCCGGCGCATGCGACGTCGCGGAGACGTGCGACGGCACCAACGTCTCGTGCCCCCCCGACAGCTTCGTCGCGGCCGGGACCACGTGCCGGCCGGCGACGAGCTCGTGCGACGTCGTCGAGACCTGCAGCGGGACCAGCGCCACCTGTCCCCCGGACACCAACGGCCCCGACGCCGATCGTGACGGCATCTGCGATCCACAGGACGATTGCCCAGGCACCGCAGATCCGGCCCAGGGCGACGCCGACGGAGACGGCATCGGCGACGCCTGCGATCCCTGCACCAGGACCGACGCGGCCGGCATGACGGCGCGCTCCCTCAAGGTGATCGGGCTGAAGGCCCGCAAAGGTGAGCAGACCTTGATCTTCCACGGCACGATGTCGGTGCCCACAACGCCCGAGATCGACCCGGTGGCGCGGGGCGTCCGCGTCCTCATCACGACGGCGACGGGCGGCATCGTGGTGGACGTGACGATCCCGGGCGGTGGCGGCTGGAAGACCAACCGTGCCCGCACGACGTGGAACTATCGCGGCGGCGCCGGAGGTCGGATCAGGGAGGTCACCATGCGCCGCAACCGCTCCGCGCCGGGCACCATCCGCTTCACCGTGAGTGGAAAGGGCGCGAACCTGGCTCCGCCCGACGGCACGCCGGTGACCGCGGACCTCGTGCTCGATGCGCCGTTCGCCACGACGGGCCAGTGCGGCGAGGCCGAGTTCGGCTCGTGCAAGACGTCGAAGTCGGGGAAGGCGCTCGTCTGTAGCTGAACGCGTCCAGCCCGATGGTCTCGGCGTCCGGGTGCCGGTAGGCTGCCTTCGTGCGGCTCGCCACCTGGAACGTCAACTCCGCGCGCGCGCGGCAGCCGCGTTTCGTCGCCTGGCTCGATCAGCGCCGGCCGGACGTCGCCTGTCTCCAGGAGACCAAGATGAGCGACGCCGAGTTCGCCAAGGTCTTCGGCGACGACCTCACCCGGCGGGGCTACGTCGCGGCTCATCATGGCGACGGCCGATGGAACGGCGTCGCCATCGTGTCGCGCGCCGGGCTGGAGGACGTCCGCCGGGGCCTGCTCGACCAGCCCGGGTTCCCCGATCCCGAGGCGCGCGCGCTGGCGGCCACGTGTGGGGGCCTACGGGTCTGGTCGGTGTACGTCCCGAACGGGCGGACGCC
Source organism: Polyangia bacterium (assembly GCA_035315605.1). Taxonomy (GTDB): domain Bacteria; phylum Myxococcota_A; class Polyangia; order Fen-1088; family Fen-1088; genus JADGRB01. The sequence goes on along the minus strand of DATFXS010000207.1, from coordinate 656 downwards.
GGACGATCCCCACTTCGCGTACAAGCTGGCGTGGCTGGCGGCGTTGCCCCGGACGTTGGCGGCCGAGACCACCGCCAGCACGGTGGTCTGCGGCGATTTCAACGTCGCGCCCAGCGATGCGGACGTGTGGGATCCGGCTGCGTTCGCGGGCTGCACGCACGTGACCCCGATGGAGCGCCAGGCGGTGGCGGATCTCGTGACCGGCGGCCTCGTCGACCTGGTCCGGCAGCGCTGGCCTGAGCAGCGCGTGTTCACGTACTGGGACTACCGGGCCGGCATGTTCCATCAGGACCTCGGGATGCGCATCGACCTGGTGCTGGCAAGCCCGGACGTCGCCGCGCGAGCCAAGGCGATCTGGATCGATCGCCAGGCGCGCAAGGGCACCGGGCCGAGCGATCACGCGCCGGTCATCGTCGATCTCGACGACGCGCCCGACGGTGACATCGGCCCGGTGGTGCCGCCCCCCTCCGCGCCCCGGCGTCGCTGAGGCGCGCGTCGCCCGGATGCGCCGGGGTGCGCGCGACGCCGCGACGGGCGCCGCGCGCAGCGCTCAGTGCTGATCGTCCTGGCCGCGATCGAGGCAGTCCCGCCGGAACCGTGAGAACTGCTGGGGCGCGAACCCGGGAAGATCCGATCGATCGATCGCGAACACGAGG
>DATFXS010000206.1:0-13020 GCA_035315605.1 Polyangia bacterium | reverse complement strand
CCGGAATCCCGCCGCGAACACCGCCGCCGCGCGTACGGTGGCGTGGTCGTCCCGGCGAAGCGTCGCGGCCAGCAGGCGGTCGGCCTCGGGGTCGGGCACCAGGCGCAGGGCGCGCGTGGCCGCCGCGCGAATCCGCGGGTCGGCGGCGGTCAGCGCCGTTCGCAGGCGCGGCAGCACCGCGGCGCTGCCGATGTTCCCAAGCGCGGCAGCGCATCCATTTGATCGTCCGTCGTGCGCGCGCGCGCCGACTCCGCCAGCACGATGCGCTCGATCGCAGCGGCCTGGGCGGGGTGCTCGGCGCGTCCGGCCCGCGCGACCGATCCGGCCAGGAAGAGCGCGGGCGCTTGCAGATCCTGATCGCGGGCGCGGATCAGCTCGGCGACCTCGATCATCGTCGGCGCCGTCGGGCGCTTGACCAGCCCGAGCGAGGCCACCACTTCGGCGCGGACGTGCGTCGGCAGCCGGCTGTCGCGCGCGAGATCGCAGAGCGCGTCCTGCGCGACGGGCGTGCCGGCGGCGGCGAGCGCGTCGATGATCATCTTCGTCGCCCGCCCGACGTGGACGAACGCGGCGGCCGCACGCGCAGCGGCGTCGTCGCGCGCGATCGCTGTCTCCAGGCGCCGGGGCAGGCCGTCGCCTTCGCGGCCGGCGATCACGGCCGACAGAAGATCGTCGATCCGTTCGTCCTGGACGGCGGGCGTGTCGGGCGGCGGGGCGGCGCGCGGCGCGGTTCGCGGCGCGACGGCCAGGCGAACGTTCGCTTCGAGGCCGGACGGCTGTTTGCCGTTACACGCGGCGAGCAGCACGCAGACCACGAGATTGTATGAAGCGGCGACACGGCGCACGCCCACATACGACCACACGCGGATCGCAGCCGCGGCCTGGAAAATTGCGCGAGCGCGCGGCAAGAAATCGCCGGAAGGGGTTCCGGATTTTCAGCCGACGCGCGAGAGCTTGGCCTTCAGAAGAACCTTGAAGTCGTTGGCGCCGGTGCCGTCGAGCGGTACGTCGAGCCAGAGCAGCGTGGGCGTGCCGTGCGCCAGCTTGCGCGCGCGTCGCGCCACGTCCGACAGGCCGTCCCACCCGAGGTGCCCCTGGGTGGCTCCGTCGAGGGCGATGATCCCGACCAGGCGGCCGGCCGACAGGACGATCGCGCAGAGCGATTGATCGTCCTTGAGGAAGCGATAGCCCCACCCGGTGCGCGGGCCGTAATAGAAGAAGTCCTCGGCGGCGCCCTGCTTCTTGAGGAAGGTCCGCAGCACCTCGAAACGCTTGCCGACCGGCGCGGCCAGTCGGGCGGCGAACTCCGCGTGCGATGGCGGCTGGGCCTTCTTCGGGAAGGCGACCTTGGCGACGGCGCGCGGCTTTTCGGGCGAGGCTATCCGATTCACCTTCGTCTTCGCCATCGCCATGATTACATGGCGAGCGTCGGGGAGGACGGCGAGTTCTTTCGGCGGTTCATGAACCAGCTGATGAACGCGGGCAACAGCGACACCACGACGATCCCGACGATGATCGCGTCGAGCCGCTTGGTGATACCGGGGAACATCTTGCCCAGCGTGTACCCGGCCAGCGTCATGCTGAGCACCCAGCCCGCGCCGCCGACGACGTTGAAGGCGACGAAGCGCCGGTAGCTCATCTTGCCGACGCCGGCGACAACCGGCGCGAACGTCCGGAAGATGGGGAGGAAGCGGGCGATGATGATCGTCTTGCCGCCGTGGCGTTCGTAGAACGCCTTGGTACGCAGCAGGTGCTTCTTGTTGAAGAACAGCGATTGCTCGCGCGTGAAGATCTTCGGGCCCGCCTTGGCGCCGATCCAGTAGCCGACGGTGTCGCCGATGATCGCGGCGGCGACCACGAAGATGTTCAGCGTGAAGATGTTCAGCAGTTGCGCGCCGGTCGGATTGGAGGTGGTGCAGAAGATCCCGGCCGTGAACAGCAACGAGTCGCCGGGCAGGAAGAAGCCGACCAGCAGGCCGGTCTCGGCGAACACGATGGCGGTGATGGTCGGCAGGCCACCGACGCGGACGATCGCTTGCACGAGGTTGCTGCCCTGGCTGTGCGCCTCGGACAAGATGTTCTTGATCAACTCGACTAAGTGCATGCGGGCGAGACTTTGGGCCAAGCCGGCCCTTTTGTCACGTGGGAGATGGGGTAGGCTCTGCCGCCGATGCTGCGCGCCCAACCCCCCACGCACCGGCCGGTGTGGATGATCCTGCTCGCCGCGACGATGCTGCTGTTCGGCGGGATGACGCTGGTCGGCGGGCTGCTGGTCATCCGCGATCCCGCGACGGTTGCGCACCATACGATTCGCAGCGCGCCCCGCCCTCCCGCGGCGGAGGAGGCGGCCCGCAAGGTCGAGGTCGTGCTGGACGCGATCGTCGCCCGCCACCGCGTCGCGCTGCGCCTGGATGCGATCGTCTCGATCGCGTTCGGGTTGTTCACGCTGTACGCCGTCGCCGCGGTGCTGTCGCGCGATCGCAACGGACGCCTGCTCGCGCTGCTGACGGCGGTCTTCGGCATCGTCTATCAACTGGGCGAGCTGCCGCTTTCGATGCGCATCACGCGCGAAACGGTCGCGGCGGCCGGGCCGCTCCTCGCCCAGCTGATGGCTGCGGGCGGCGAGGGGGCGGGACGCTCGCAGGCAGAGCTGATCGCGAGCCTGGAGGCGGCGGCCGCGCGATCGCCGCTGTTCGCCATGGTCGGGGTCGGCTGGTGCCTGCTGCTGCTCGTCTATTTCGGCGGCCGCCGAGGCCGCGAGCTCTACGGCGTCCGGTCCTGAACCCGACCCGGCAGGCGCCCGCCGCGGGTGGTAGGCTCGGGTGATGCTGACGATGCTGATCGGTGCGGCGGCCGCGGGCGGGCTCTTGCTTCTGCTGACGGGCGTTCGCGTCCTGCAGGAGTACGAACGCGCGGTCGTGTTCCGGTTCGGGCGGGCGCGCAAGCAGCTCGCGATGCCGGGCTTCAACTTGCTCATGCCGTTCGGGATCGACCGGATGCGGGTCGTCGACACGCGGACGCGGGCGATCCAGATCGCGCCGCAGGAGATCATCACCCACGACAACATCTCGATCAGCGTCGATGCGGTGGTCTACGCGTCGGTGGCGTCGCCCTCGCACGCCGTGCTCGAGGTCGAGGACTTCCTGCCGGCGACGCTTCAGCTGGCGTCGACCACGCTGCGCGCGGTGCTGGGCAAGATGGACCTGGACGACATCCTCGCCCACCGCGACGCGATCAACGGCGAGGTGCGCGGCATCCTGGACACGCGCACCGAGCAGTGGGGCGTCGAGATCTCGGCGGTCGAGATCAAGGACATCCAGCTGCCCAAGGAGATGCAGCGCGCGATGGCCCGGCAGGCCGAGGCCGAGCGCGAGCGCCGCGCCAAGGTGATCGCCGCCGAGGGCGAGGTGCAGGCGGCGTCGAAGCTGGCCCAGGCGGCGGAGGTGATCGCGCAGCACCCGGGCGCGCTGCAGCTGCGGCTCTACCAGACGCTGGTCGAGGTGTCGGGCGAGGCGTCCTCGACGATCGTCTTCCCGCTGCCCATCGATCTCGGAACGGGAATGGGCGGTGTCGGGGGCGCCGCGACGCCCGCGCAGATCCAGTCGATGATGCAGAGTGCGATCGCGATGGCGACGAACCAGCAGACGCAAAAGCAGCTCGGCGACGCCCGCGACAAGCAGGACCAGATCACCGGCGACGACGGCGGTGTTCGCCGGCTTCCCGGACGTTAGCTCCGATCCCTCGCCCCAAGCGGATCCGATCCCCTCGCCCCGCGAAGCGGCAGCGTGGGTGGAGGGCTAGGGTGAGGGGCCGTCCGCCTCCGGCCAGTGCGACAGGCCGATCCGATTTCCTTCCGGATCGCGGACGTAGAGCGTGTAGTCGGTGCGGTGCACGACCTCCACGCCCGCCGCCGCCAGGTGCGCCTCCCAGTCGTCGCGCGTGCCGCGGACGATCGCCAGCGCCACCAGGTGGATGCCGAGATCGTCGGTGTAGAAGCCCTCGTGCGGCTGCGGCTTGCCGGCGACGCGTTCGACGGCCAGGAATCCGCCATCGTGCAGGTCGAACCAGATCGAGCGCTCGCCGTCGTCGCCTTGCCAGCGACGCAGCACCGGCAGGCCGAGCACGCCGCCGTAGAACGCCTCGGCCGCCGCGAGATCACGCACCTGGATCGCGACGTGGTGGATGCCGTGCGTGCGCGGGACGGGGCGGTTCGCGTTCATGCCTTCGCGCCCATCTTCAGGATCTGTTTCCACTCACCTGGCGTCACCGGCTGGACGGACAGTCGGCTTCCCCGGCGCAGCAGCACCATCTCGGCGAGCGCCTTCGTGTCGCGAAGCTCGGGCAGCGTCACCTCGCGCGCGAACTTCGTCTCGAACTTGATGTCGACCGCGTACCAGCGCGGATCGTCGCGCAGGCTGTCGCGATCGAAGTGCGAATCGCGGGGGTCGAACTGGGTCGGATCCGGATAGCCGGCGCGCACGACGCGCGCCGTTCCGGCGACGGCGGGCGGCTCGGCGCTGGAATGGTAGAAGAGGACACCGTCGCCGACGACGATCTCGCTGCGCAGCATGTTACGGGCCTGATAGTTGCGCACCCCATCCCAGCGCGTGGTGCCGTCCTTCGCGCGCGCCAGGTCGTCGATCGAGAAGACGCCGGGCTCGGATTTCATCAGCCAGTAACGGGGCATGGCCGAGCTTTTACCACCCCGCCGCGCCGGCCGGTTTGACGATCGAAATGTCGGGCTTAGACTTGAACGCGCAACGCGACCCGTGAGGCATATCGCCCACGGGAAACCCGCCGGGAGCTGAAGGCCTCGGCGAAAGGAGAAACGAAAATGCATCCAGCGATGGTGTCATGGTGGCGCTCGCGCCACGAAGGTACTGGCGGTTGTGGGGACGGGGGCTGTGGGCCGCAAGGGTGGGGCGGCGCCCGGCAGTGGGCGGGCGGTTACGGCCGGGGCGGGCACGGCGGCGGTTCTGACGAAGGCGAAGGGGAGGGCTTCGGCGGCGGCGCCTTCGGCGTCCGGCGTCCGCTGCGCTTCCTGGCGTACAAGCTGGAGCTCGACGAGCGCCAGGTGGGCGAGCTGGCGCGCATCCTCGACGAGCTGAAGACAGAGCGCGCCCAGGCCGAGGTCGATCGGCGCCGGTCGCTGTCCGCGTTCGCGGACGCGGTCGCCGGCGACACGTTCGACGACGCCAAGGCCAAGCAGGCAGCCGGCCAGCGGGTCACCACCGCCGAGCGCCTGCGCGACGCGGTGACCAGCGCGCTCGGGCGGCTGCACGCGCTGCTCGACAAGGACCAGCGCGAGCGCCTCGCCTACCTGATCCGCACCGGCGTCCTGACGGTGTAGCGCTTCCCCGCCGTACCATCCGATCCCCTCTCCCGCGTGAGCGGGAGAGGGTTAGGGTGAGGTCCGGGTTGCGCGCGCCTGGGCGATTGGCTCGGCGATTGCTGCCCTCATGCCGGCGCTGGCATTTTCTGGGCGATCCTCCGAGGATTGTCCGGGTCGGCCGAGGGAGGCGTCATGAAAAACTGTTTGGGCATCGTGATCGGACTGACAGCGGTGTCGTGGTTGATCAGCCCTTCTGCGCGGGCCTGCACACCGGCGGAGCCGGGCATCAGCTCGCGTGCGGTTTGGCCCGACGGCACGCAATCAATCCCGACCAACAGCCGCCTCGTCATCGCCTACGGCGCGGTGAACGGGGGGACCGCCATCCCGGCCTTCGGCCCCGACGTCCTCTTGCTGGATGCGAGCGGATCGTCCGTCTCCTTCACGATGGAGGTCACAGGGAACTTGGTGGTCGTTCGCCCCGACGGCGGCCTGCTGCCGAACCACGGATACCAGCTCGCTGATCAGCGAACGATTCCCTGCATGGCGATCGCCTCTGGCTGCGCGCTGACCGCGGCGCCCGCCGTGTTCGCGTCTTTCACGACCGGTCCCGGCACGGACGACGTGGCGCCGCTTTTCGCGGGCGTCACCGGCGCCAGCGTCGGGTCTCACCTGACCTGCGGTGGCAGCGCGTGCTGCGGTCCCTACGACCTCTACCTGGTCGACGTCTCCTGGGCGTCGGCGTCCGACGACGTCGCCGGCGGCGACCTTCGCTACAACGTCTATCGGCGCGACGGCTCGTCGCTGACGCTGGTGGCCCCGCTCGCGCAAGGGACCAGCCTGAGCGGAGAGCGCGTCTGCAGCGGAGACGGGGCGCCGGGCCTCGAGTCCGGTGACTACGTCGTCCGCGCCGTCGATTGGGCGGGCAACGAGGACACCAACCTCGCCGCGCGCCACCTGGGCGATCCCTGCAGCCCCGCGGCAGCAGGCTGTTCCGTGGCCGCTTCGCGGTCGTCCTCCGATGGGCTTCCGTGGTCGACGCTGGTGGCGATGGCGATCGTCGGCGTCGGGATCGGGCGCTCGGCTAGGCGGGCTCGACGGCCACAGCCGTCCCATACGCCAGCACCTCGGTGACGCCGCTGGCGACCTCGTTGGCGTCGTAGCGCAGGCCGATGACGGCGTTCGCGCCGAGGGCGGCCGCGTGGCGCAGGCAGATGTCCAGCGCCTCGGCGCGCGCGTGCTCGCACAGCTCGGTGAACACGCTGATGTTGCCGCCGATCAGGATCTGCAGGCCGGCGACGAAGGCCCCGACCACCGACCGGGACCGGACCGTGATGCCACGGACGAGGCCGAAGCTCTTGATGACGCGATGGCCGAAGAGGTCGAACGTGGTCGAGACCATCGCGGACGAGACGGGAGCGGGGACGGGGATCATGTCGCGCATGTGCGCCTCCTTGGGCGGGTGCCGGGCGCCATTATCGGGGCACCGGGCGGACGTGCACCAGGACCGGCCCCGATCTATCCTGATGCCATGCCGTCGCCGACCACCTTCGCTCTGCAGCTCTCCGCGACGCGCAAGCCGCGTCCGAAGGACGGCGAGCTGGTCTTCGGGCGCACGTTCACCGACCACATGGCGGTGGCGGACTGGGAGCCGGAGCGCAGCTGGTTCGATGCCCGCGTCGTGCCGTACGGACCGCTGGCTCTCGATCCGGCCGCGGCGGTGTTTCACTACGCGCAGGAGCAGTTCGACGGTTTGAAGGCGTTCCGCGGCGCGGACGGCAAGATCCGGTTCTTCCGCCTCGACCGGCACTGCAAGCGTATGCATGACGGCGCCGACCGGCTCTGCATCCCGCCGATCGACAAAGAGCTGATGCGCGAGGGGATCCTGGCGCTGGTGCGCGCGGACGCCGACTGGGTGCCGTCGTCGCCAGGCACGTCGCTGTACATCCGCCCGACGATCATCGCGACCGAGCCGTTCCTGGGCGTGCGCCCGGCGAAGCGGTTCGTCTTTTTCGTGATCGCGTCGCCCGTCGGTGCCTACGGCGGCGGACCGACCTTTTCCCCCGCGCGCATCCTCGTCGAGGACAACTACGTCCGCGCCGCGGTCGGCGGCCTCGGGGGCGTCAAGGCGGGCGCGAACTACATCGCCAGCCTGCGCGCCGCCGAGGACGCGAAGGCGCGCGGCTACGCGCAGGTCCTCTGGACCGACGCGGTCGAGCACACGTACCTGGAAGAAGTCGGCACGATGAACCTGATGGTGCGCATCGGGGACGAGTTCATCACGCCGCCGCTCGGCGGCAGCATCCTGGACGGCGTCACGCGCGATTCGGTGCTGACGCTGCTGCGTGACTGGGGATTCCAGGCCCATGAGCGGCCGATCGGGATGGAGGAGCTGATTCGCGCCCACCACGCGGGCAAGCTGCGCGAGGTGTTCGGCTGCGGCACCGCCGCCGTCATCACGCCGGTGGGCTCGCTCGGCTGGAAGGGCGAGGACATCGTCATCAACGGCGGCGAGCCGGGCGAGGCGTCGCAGCGCCTGTTCGACGCGATCACCGGCATCCAGTGGGGTCGCGAGCCCGACAAGCACGGCTGGATCACGCTGCTCGACGGATGAATGTCTGATCTGCTGGTGCGTCTGTACGACCTGCCGCCGCTGGCGCCGGCCGTGGACGCGCTTCACCGGCAAGGAATCGTGGTGCGGCGGGCGCTCGCGACCGAGAGGTCGCAGGTGACGGTGTTTGCGCGGGCGCACGGCTCCGAAGGGTGGGCGGCGGAGTGCGAGGCGGCGTTCGCGCGCATGCCGCTCGCCTGCTTCGTCGCGATCGAGCGCGACACGTTGCTCGGGTTCGCGTGCTACGAGGCGACCTGCCGCGACTTCTTCGGCCCGGAGCTGGTTCATCCCGACGCGCGCGGGCGCGGCGTCGGCACGGCGCTGCTGCTCGCGGCGCTGCATGCGATGCGCGCGGAGGGCTACGCCTACGCGATCATCGGCTGGGCGTCGTCGGTCGACTTCTATCGCAAGGCGGTTGGCGCCACCGTCATCGAGGGATCGACGCCCGGCATCTACGCGCCGCCGTTGAAAGGCTGACGCCGGTCCGTCCAGAGCTGGACAGCTAGGCGGGGGTCGGGGTCGGCGTCGGCGTGTTGACCAGCGCGCGCGCCTTGCGCAGCACGAACGCCGTGCGCGCGAACGGCTGCAGGATCGAACGGCAGAAGCGCGAGAGGGGACGCGTCTCGGCGTCGACGCCCATGCCCCGGAACAGCCAGCGCCATTCGCCCTCGGTCAGGAAGCCGAACGACGCGGTGCTCTTGATCTTCCGCCGGTAGGACTCGCCGTGCCTGTGGTTCATCAGCCGGTCGAACGCGGTCGAAGGCGTATCCTCGACGATCACGACCTTGGCGCGGCTGACGCGCAGCGCCTCCTCGAGCAGCGCCTGCTTCCGTTCGTCCGGGACGTGGTGCAGGACGAAGCTGAGAACAACCAGATCGAAGCTGCGATCGGGGAACGGCAGCCTGACGCCGTCGTAGAACTGGAACGGGTAGTTCTTGTTGCGGCGGATGTCGACGATGTCGACGCCCTGGACCTCGCGGAAACCGCGCGCCTGGAGCTCGTCGAGCACGTAGCCCTCGCCGCAGCCGATGTCGAGCACCGACGCATCCGGCGTCAGGTGCGGCACCAGCAGCGAAACGGTCTGCAAGGTCTCCTTCTTGACGGTCTTGGATCGGTAGAAAACGGACATGACGCCTCCTGGTACGACGCTGGTCACCCGTGATTGCAAGGTCGAAGCCAACGACGGCCATTGATTCCCGACAGCAAGTGGGAGACGGTGGGAGCGTCATGGGACGCAACCCGCGCGCGGTCGTTGCCGTCGCCGTCGTTGCCGCGGCGATCGTGGCGGCGATCGTCGTCGTGGTGGTGAATCGGCGACCGCCCGCGCCGGCAGTCCCCGTCGCGCCGGTGTTCCCGAAGCCGCCCGAGGCCCACCCGGTCATTCCGTCACCGGAGGAGCCGGTCGCCCGCCCGGCCCAGGCGTTCTGCGAGGCGCGGGACATCGGGCTGGTGTCGATCTCGCTCCGCAACGCGCATCGCGCGGCGCTGGCGGCCGCCAAGCACGCCGCCAAGACCGGCGCGCCCGCGAGCTGTCATACGACCGACGAGGATCGCGATCTGTCCGACGCGTTCAACAATCTCACCAAGCGGACGGGCGCCTGCGTCTCGCGCGACAGCGAGCTCGACAGCCAGTGGGCGCAGCTCGACTCCTCCGTGCTGGCGCTCGGGCGCTGCATCGACTGCACGCACCCGCAGGCCGACCGCCTGACCGGCTGCCAGCACATGCTCGACCTCGTGAACTCGGCCGAAAAATCGATGCGTTAGTCGGCACGAATCCGATCCCCTCGCCCCGCGAAGCGGGGAGAGGGTTAGGGTGAGGGGCCGCCCGCTAGGTCGCGTACCGCGCGACGATTTCCGGGTCGCAGGCGTCGCGGCGGATCCGGCGCGGGCCGAGCTTCACGCCGATCAGGCCGCCGAGCGTCTCGTCGAAGCCGGCCGCGAGCCAGCCCGCGATCGCGCCCCCGATCCCGACGTGCAGGCGCGAGGCGTAGCGCGCGAAGCCGCGTACGTCCTTGAACTGATCCATCGCGATCATCAGATCCGGATCGCCGACCAGTCCGGTCGGAATCGCGCGCGCCAGCTCCAGCGGATCGGCCTGGAAGGCGGCGATGTCGCGCGGCAGGCGCGCGTGATACGCCCCGTCCTCGATCAGCGACGTCAGCGCGCGCTGGTGCGGGTGCGTTCCCTCGACGATCTGCCCAGCTTGCGCCGCCATCGCCTCGACGCCGCCCTCGTGCGCGCGCAGCAGCACCATGTCGTAGAGGGGGTGGCGGTGAAAGGTCTGCAGCACGTGGTGCACGATCGCGTCGCGCGGCGCGAACAGCCCGATCGGGTCCAGCATCGTCGCCGGCCCGGAGATGACCCGGCGCAGGTTGTGGAACACCCACGGGATCCCCTGGCTGCGATAGAACAGCTTGGTCTCTGCCGCGGCGCTGACCACCATCTGATCGCGCCCGGCGACCAGCAGCTGCGCGATCGTCGCCGTCGCGTCGATGTGGCCGAGGGCGCGCAGCCGTTCCAGCCGGCCGCGCACCAGGCGCGGCCGGAAGTACGCCGCCAGCAGCGAGACCAGCTGGCGCAGCTTGTCCCAGTTCTGCCGCAGGCCGCCGACGACGTCGCGGAACAGACGCCAGCGCGATCGCCCGAGCCAGGCGGGCGGCGTCGCCCCCTGGGTCTCGGCCATCGAACGGCCGGCGGCCGTCGTCGCCATTGCCTCTGCCGGCTGCATGCAGATCCAAGATTAGCAGTTAGACTCCCTGGCCGATGACCGCCCCCCTGGTGCTCGCCTCCCTTCTGGCTGCCGAGGCCGCCGCGCCGGCTCCCGTCCGCGTCGACGTCGCCGAGCTGCCGGCCATCATGGCCGCGGTCAAGGCGCCGGGCGCGCAGGCCGTGCTGGTCAACGTCTGGGCCACCTGGTGCGAGCCGTGCCGGGAGGAGATGCCCGACCTCGTCCGTTTCTACCGCGACCATCGCGCCGACGGGCTGCGGCTCGTGCTGATCTCGGCGGACGACGACGATCAGCGCGCCGAGGTGGCGCGCGTGCTGGGCGCGCTCGGCTTCGACGGGCCGGCCTTCATCAAGCGCGGCAACGACATGACCTTCATCGACGCCCTGGACCCGGCCTGGAAGGGGGCGCTGCCCGCGACGTTCCTGTTCGACGCGCACGGCGCCAAGAAACGATCGTGGCTCGGGTCGGTGACGTATGACGATCTGCGCGCCCGCGTGTCGGGTCTGCTGAAAAGGAGGAAACGATGAAACTCGCAAGCATGGTCTCCGCGATCGCGATCGCGACTGGCGTGGCGGCGGTCGGGTGGGCCGGTGAGAGCACCGGCGGCCTGGCGCTCGGCAGCAAGGTGCCCGCGGCGGTCGCCAAGACGAAGATGAAGAACGTCGACGGCAAGATGCTGTCGCTCGCCGACGTCACCGGCAAGGCCGGCACGCTGGTCGTCTTCACCTGCAACCACTGCCCGTTCGCGAAGGACTGGGAGCAGCGGATCGTCGAGCTCGGCAACGCCTACGCGGGCAAGGGGATCGGCGTCGTGCTCGTCAACGCGAACGATCCGACCCAGCACGCCGACGACGGCTTCGAGGAGATGCAGGCCCACGCGAAGAGCCGCGGCATGAAGATCCCGTACGTCGTCGACGAGACGTCGGCCGTCGCGCGCGCGTTCGGCGCCAGCATCACGCCCGAGGCGTTCCTGTTCGACAAGACGGGCAAGCTCGCCTACCACGGCACGATCGACGACAACCGGAAAGAGCCGGACAAGGTGAAGGCCCGCTATCTGAAGGACGCGCTGGACGCGGTCGTCGCCGGCAAGGCGCCCGCGGTCTCCGAGACGAAGGGGCTCGGCTGCGGGATCAAGTTCCGAAGTTGATCAGCGCCGCGATTGGCAGATGAGCAAGGGGCGGCTGGAGGCGTTTTCGGACGGCGTCATCGCCATCATCATCACGATCATGGTGCTGGAGCTGAAGGTGCCGAAGGGCGCCGACGTCGCCGCGCTGCGCCCGCTGGCCCCGGTGTTCGCCAGCTACGTGCTGTCGTTCGTGATGATCGGGATCTACTGGAACAACCACCACCACCTGTTCCAGGCGGTCGACCGGGTGAACGGCCGCATCCTGTGGGCGAACCTGCATCTGCTCTTCTGGTTGTCGCAGATCCCGTTCACGACTGCCTGGATGGGGGAGAACCACTTTGCCCCTCTGCCGACCGCCCTCGACGGCTTCATCTTGCTGATGGCCGGTGTCGGCTACTACCTTCTGGTGCGGGCCATCCTGGCGCATCACGGGCGGGAATCGCGCGTCGCCAAGGCGCTGGGACGCGACTTCAAGGGGAAGGTCTCCGTCCTTCTCTACATGGTCGCTCTCCCGCTTGCTTTCATGAACCCGTGGCTTGCGGTCGGGATCTACACGCTGGTCGCGCTGATCTGGTTCGTCCCCGACCGCCGCATCGAGGGCCGGGTGGGCAGCGAATGAACCAGGGCGTGGGGGCCATCTGACCATGAGACGCTGGTGGCGGTTCTTGACCGGGGGGGAGCGGCGCCCGCGGCGCGGCGCCTCCGGGCCCGCGCGCGGCTTCGCCTACGAGCGCGACGCGGCGACCCTGGAGCGCTATTCGGGCGAGGGGTCTGAGGCGGTCAGGACCTCGGTCGACGAAGCGATCCGGCGCCTGGGCGACCCGAAGAAGCGCCCGGACTGACCTGTCGGGCGCCCTTTCCAGGGCACGGGTTTGCCTGGCCCGGGGGTCCGTGAGCCGTGATTTTCGCCACCGGACACCCACATGGAGGTTTTTTGCGGGATTCCCTCATTTCCCATGGAGTGACACATGCTTCGTAGCTCGTACATCGGCCTCGGTCTCGCGGTGACTGCGCTGCTGGCGTTCCAGCTCGGCGGCTGCAGCAGCAGTGGTGGCAGTGGCGGCAAGGGCGGAACGACCGGGACGGCCGGCAGCTCGGCGGGCGGAACGGGCGGTACGTCGGCCGGCGGGACCGGCGGGACGTCGGCCGGTGGTACGGGCGGCACGTCGGCCGGCGGGACCGGCGGTACGTCGGCGGGCGGCAAGGGCGGCAGCTCGGCTGGCACC
>DATFXS010000205.1:0-5567 GCA_035315605.1 Polyangia bacterium | reverse complement strand
GGGTGCCCCGGATCGGCCAACGGCACGGGGACCGACGCCCGCTTCGTCACGCCGATCGGGATTGCTGTGGTGACCGGTGATCGCATCATCGTCGCGGACTACGACGCCCACATCCTCCGCGAGGTTTCGCTGGCGGGCGTGGTGACGACCTTCGCCGGCGACGGCGTCGCGGGAACCATCGACGGGCCGCGCGCCAGCGCGCGCTTCGTCGGCCCGCGGGCGCTCGCCGCCGACGCGAGCGGGGCCGTGTACGTATCCGACCCACTCGCGAATCGGGTCCGGCGCATCGCCGCCGACGGCACCGTCACGACCGTGGCGGGCGACGGTACGGGCGGGTTCAATGACGGCCCTGGCAACATGGCCGAGTTTTTCGGGCAAGAAGGGATCGCGGTCAGCGCAGATGGCGCTACGATCTACGTTGCGGATGGTACGCTGGGTGGGGAACCGCCCGGTCCGTACAACCGCATTCGTAAGATCGTCATCGCACCCTGAGACCCGAAACCTTGCCAGTCCCCCCCCAGCCAGCCGCCCCCATCACGCTTTCGCCCGGTGGTGGATTCCTGCTCGAGCCGACCGGCTCGGTCACCATCTTCACGCCCGAGATGCTGACAGGCGAGCAGCGGATGATGCAGGAGACGGCGGACGACTTCGTCATCCGCGAGGTCTTGCCGAACGCCGCGGCCATCGAGGCGAAGAAGCCGGGGTTGATGCGCGAGCTTCTTCAGAAGGCGGGCGCGGTCGGGCTGCTCGGTCACGACATCCCCGAAGAGTTCGGCGGGCTGGGCGGCGACAAGACCAGCTCCAGCCTGATCACCGAGGCGGCCAGCCGGCTGGGATCGTGGGCGGTCAGCTTCGGCGCGCACGTCGGCATCGGAACGATGCCGCTGGTGCTGTTCGGGACGCTCGAGCAGCGGAAGAAATACCTGCCGAAGCTGGCGACGGGAGAGATGATCGGCGCCTACGCGCTGACCGAGCCGGGATCGGGATCGGACGCGCTGGCGGCCAAGACCAAGGCGGTGAAGTCGGCGGACGGCAAGTCGTGGAAGCTGACCGGGTCGAAGCTGTTCATCACCAACGCAGGCTTCGCCGACCTGTTCACGGTGTTCGCGAAGGTCGACGGCGAGCAGTTCACGGCGTTCCTGATCGAACGCAACGCGCCCGGGTTCACGGTCGGTCCCGAGGAGCACAAGCTCGGCATCCGCGGCAGCTCGACGTGCCCGCTGTTCCTCGAGGACTGCACGATCCCGATCGACGCCGTGCTGGGGCAGATCGGCCAGGGGCACAAGATCGCGTTCAACATCCTCAACATCGGACGCTGGAAGCTGGGCGTCGGCTCGACGGCTGGCGCGAAGTACTGCCTCGAGCTCGGGATCAAGTACGCGCGCGAGCGCAAGCAGTTCGGCAAGCCGATCGCGGAGTTCGATCTGATCCGCAAGAAGATCGGCGAGATCGCGACGCAGACCTACGTCGCCGAGTCGATGGCGTTCCGGACCGCGGGCCTGCTGGACGCGCGGTCGAAGGCGATCGATCCCGCCGACCCGCAGGCGCAGAAGAAGCAGATCGACGCGATCGAGGAGCATTCGATCGAGGCATCGATCATCAAGGTGTTCGGATCGGAGATGCTGCACGCGACCGCCGACGAGACGCTGCAGATCTTCGGCGGCGCCGGCTACATCGAGGACTACCCGATCGAGCGCGTCAGCCGCGACGCGCGCATCAACCGGATCTTCGAGGGGACGAACGAGATCAACCGGCTGCTGGTGCCGGGGACGATGCTCAAGCGCGCGATGGTGGGGCGCCTGCCGCTGATGGCGTTCGTGGGCCAGGTGCAGCAGGAGCTGGCCGATCCGATCAAGATCGATCGGCGGGTGCCCGACGGGCCGCTGGGGCGCGAGAAGAAGAAGTGCGACTTCGCCAAGCGCGCCATCGCCTACGGCGCGTCGCTGGGCGTGCAGAAGTACATGCAGGCGATCGGCGACAAGCAGGAGCTGCTCGGCGTGCTCGCCGACTCATTGATTTTGGCCTTCGGCATGGATTCGGCGATCTCGCGGACGCTGCAGCTGATCGCCGCCAAGGGTGAGGCCCAAAGCCAGATCCCGATCTACATGACCCAGCTCTTCGTCGCGAAGGCGCACGAGCAGGTGTTCGACATGCTGCGCGAGATGATGATGTGGATGTCGCAGGACGAGGAGTGGGGGCGCGAGATCCGCGACATCAACAACTATTACAACCTGGACCGCATCAACACCTTCTCGCTGCGCCGCAAGGTCGCCAAGCACGTCATCGAAGCCGGCGGCTACGCCCTGTAGCGCCATTCCGACGTTTCGAAGCAACCGGCGTGGGCGGTGTGCCGATGTCCTGACATGGACGGTTCGGAACCGCCCGCGGCCTCCTACGCGCTCTGAATCCCGTTTGATCTCTGCATCGCCGGTTGCCGGTTGCCGGTCGCCTGTTGCCTGTTCTCAGGTCACGGAATCCGCTTCCAGCTCGCGTGGAACGTCGTCGATAGCGTGGGCGGGCCGTCGGACAGGATGTAGTCGGCGCGGCGGTTCTTGACCTCGTCGACGTTGTCGGCGGTCTTCACGGCCAGCGACGTCTCGCCGAAGCCCTCGTACGAGATCGGGATCTTGACGCCGCGCTTGCGGAACCACGCCGCGATCGAACGCGCGCGATCCTGGGACAGCTTGAAGTTGTGCGTCGAGCTGCCGACCGTGTCGGTGTGGCCGGCGATGTACAGCGTGATGCCGGCGTGCATCCGCCCGGCCGCGCTGTCCTTGGTCAGCGCCTCCATGATCTTGCCGAACGCCGCCTCGACCTTCGGCACCTCCGGCGCGTCGATCTCCGACGAGTCGGTCTTGAAGTTGACGTCGTCGTGCGGAATGTTCACGAACCAGGGCGCGATCTCGACGCCGACCCAGTTTCCCTGTGCGTCGTAGGCGCGCAGCTCGATCTTCGCGACGGCGTCGTCGCTGGACGGCGTCCAGGTGACGATCAGCGGCGCGCCGCCAGGCCGCCCGGAGAAGTCCTGCTCGTCGTCCGCCAGCACGGCATTCGATTCCGAGTAGACCGTGATTTTCACTTTGCCCGCGGGCCGCGACATCTTGACCTCGAGGCGGTGCGCCTTGAGGTCGACCTTGGTCTTGTCGACCGACACCTTCAGCGCCGATGCCTGCGCCGCGACGGCCAGACCGGCGGCGCTCACCAGAATGAAGAGCGCGCTCGTGAGGCGTGTGAGGGCCACCACGCGGCTCATCCTAGCATTTCGCCGGGTTGGTGGCGGCCGTCACCCGGGCGTCCCGGCCGCCGTGGTATTTTGGGAGGCGTTGACGTTGTTCAGTCTTCGTCGTTCGGCGCTCGCGCTGGTGATCGCCGTGTTCGGGTGGGCGGCGGGATGCGCGATCACGCCGCATCCGCCCATGGTCGATCCTGGCTACGCCGCGCGCGCGTACACGCCGCTGCGCGTGGCGGTGCTGCCGCCCGACGTGTTCGTGGTCGTCGATCAGGTCGGCGACAACGATCCGGCGCAGTCCGCGGCGCTGGGCCAGCAGGTGTCGGCGGAGATCGTCCGCGCCGCCGAGCAGTCGCTGCGCGCGCGCGGCTACGACGTTGATCTGTCGGCGCGCTGGGACGGCATCTTCGGCCAGGACGGTTCCGTGCTGGTCAGCCGCGACCAGATGGGCGGGCTCGCCAACGGCGTGCTCGCGTTCTCCAACAGCCCGGCGGGCAGCAGCAACGCCTCGCTCGGGACGCCGCAGCTGGTCGCGCCCGAGCTCGCGAGCCGCGTCGGATGGGCGACGCAATCCGACGCGGTCCTCTACCTCAACGTCAAGGGCGCGGTCACGACGCCGGGCAAACGGACGGCGAGTATCTTGTGCGGCGTCTTCTTCGTGGTGATTGTCGTCGCCGTGGTAGTCGCGCTGGCCGCGTCTTCCAAGGGAGGCGGGCACAGCGGCGGCTCCGGCTGGGCGCCGGCCAGCGGTGCGCGTTCCGGTGGCGGCGGCTTCGCGCGCGCGCCTGCCCCGGGCGGCGGCTGGCATGGAACGCCGCCGATCTCGGGCGGCGGCAGCGGCTGGCACGGGACGCCACCGGGGACGGCCGCCGCGATCCCGCGGGGAGCGGCGGCGCCAGCGCCCGGGTCCGGCGCTTGGCGCGGCGGCGGCGCCGCGCCGGGTGTGCCGCGCGGCGCGCCGGTCTACACGGGCGGCGGGCCGAGCCTCGGCATCGGCGTCGGTGTCGTCGTCCCGCTCGACGGGCCGGTCTACACGCACGACGGCAACGTGGACTACGACGATCCGATGTTCGCCGGCGATCAGCTGTACGTGTCGATGACGCTGGTGTCGACGTACGACGGGCGCGTGCTCTGGCATACGCGCGACGACGTCGATCTCGAGGCGGACCACCCCGAGCACATCGATCAGCTCGTACACGCCTTCCTCGACACGCTGCCCCCCGCCCTGCCGCGCCCGCGCTGACGACGGCGCCCCACCTCGGGATCGATCCCGGCCTCCGTCCGGGAAGACCTTGTTTTCCCGCCCTCCGAGTTGACCGGCGCCTCATGCACCGCATGTTCGTCGTGAAGGGCGGTGGTGGGGATGGAGCGCTCACGGTTTGGTTCGCTGGTGCTGACGTTCACGGTCGCGTACGGGGCCATCACGATCGGCGCGGGCGGATGCAGCTCGAATAACTCGCCGGCCGGACCCGGCAGCGGCAGCGCGGGCCGCGGCGGTGGCGGCGGCGTCCCCTCCGTCGGACGCGGCGGCGCGGGCGGCGGTGGCGGCATCATCGGTGGCGCCGGCACGGGCGGCGGCGTCGTCGGCGTGGGCGGCGCGACCGGGACGGGCGGGCAAGGCCAGGGCTGCGCGCTGCCCGCGGGCCCGGCCGGCTCCTGGGTCGAGGTGGCGCCTCCCGCCGGCCAGGACGGCTTTCGCGTCACGGACATCTTCGCCGTCGGCGCAAACGATCTTCTCTTCGCCGGGCGCACCTTCGACCCCCTGTCGACCGCGCCCGCCGCGAACGCGCGCGTGCTGCGCTGGACCCAGGGCTGCTGGTCGGTCGAGCTGATGATTCCCGCGTCGACCGCCGCGCCCGACTTCGTCAGCGTGAACGGCACCGGCCCGGGCGACATCTGGGCCGCGGGCAGCGACCTCCTCTTTCATCGCGACGCGCAGGGCTGGTCGCGCTTCAGCGACGAGAGCTGGCGGGGCCTGGTGCGCCAGCCGCCGATGTTCGGGGAGCAGCTGCAGTTCCACCGCGTCCGGGCCGCCGGGGCGAACGACCTGTGGGCGGCGGTCTCCAGCAACATCCTCCACTGGAATGGCTCGTCCTGGACGGACTACAACTTCGACGACCCGGGCTATCCGACCATTTCGGCGTCGATCGGCTTCGGCTACCGCGACATCTGGATCGATTCGCCGACCAACGTCTGGGTGGCGGGCGGCAGCGATGAGATCGGCAACACGATGGACCTGGGTTTCGTGCACCACTTCGACGGCACCAACTGGACGCACACGTCGATCGGCCTGAGCCAGGTCGAGGCGATCTGGCGCGGCGGTTCGGTCCTGTGGCTC